>JASHUO010000429.1 GCA_030039975.1 Alphaproteobacteria bacterium | reverse complement strand
CAGCGCCTGACCCGCACTGACCGCATTCTCCTGCGCGACGCTGTCCTCGGGGCTGGTGGCGAGCGTCTGCATGGCGCTGGCGAAGGCGGAATAGGTGTTGCTCAGGGAGTCGGCGTTGCTGACGCTGCCGAAGAGATTTTGAATGTCCTGGTAGTATGTGTTGATGGTATTGGCTGCCGAGGTGGTGGTGTTCTGGGCGTTGAGGTTCGCGACCAGGATGGGGTCGCTGATTCGCTCCGCGGGGCTGGTCGCGACGCCTTGGCCGCCGCTGCCATCGTCGATCGCGGTTTGGGTTACCACCTCCTGCGAATAGCCGGGGGTGTTGGCATTGGAGATGTTGTTGGAAAGAACCGCGAGATTGGTCTGCGCGGCCTGCAAACCGGTAAGCGCATTGTCCAGCGACAGGATAAGGCTCATGGCTCCGACCCCGGTCTCAGAGCCGCCGGTCGATGGCGAGGGCGGGCGCCTGCGCGTAGCCGGTCGTCTGGCGCCGCATGTTGTAACGGGTGGGTGGCTTCAACCGCGACTTGACGGAAGCAACAATCATGTCGAGCAGCGTTCGCGTCGCGGCGCGCCCGACGCGCAGCGTGCGCTCGTTCAGCGCGGCAACCTCGGCGAGGCGGCTGCTGGCGGCGACGATCTGCGCGCGCAGCGGCGGCGGCAGGGCGACGATCTTGGCGCCGCCGGCATCGAGCTGCTTGATCCTGTCTCGATAGAGCAGCGACAGGCGCAGCTTCTCGCGCTGCAGGGCGGCGATGTCGCGCACATGCCCGGCGCGCACCAGCTCGGTCTCGTTCGTCAGCAGGTCGGCTAGCCGCATCATCAGGTCGAGCATTTCGATCGCCTGCGCCATCGGCTGCGGCGGCGCGGAGGGGGGCGCCACGGTCTGATTCATTTCGTCTCCTGCGCCTGCAAGATTTCGCGCTGTACCGCGTCGGCAATGCCGACGCCTCCGGCCTTGGCCGCGACCTTGCTGTATTCCTGCAGCAGCAGCGAGCGGTAGACCGTCTCGGCATTGCCGCCGCCGAACAGGGAGTCGGTGCCGACCCCGGAGAACATGCTTTCGAAGGTCTGCGACAGGAAGAAGGACTCGAAGTTCTCTGCCGTCTGGTGCGCGGTCGCCGGATCGGTCGTCGTCGTCGGCTGCGGCGTCGCACCGTCGACGCTCGCCACCGGCGGCAGGGTCGAGGTGGTGGTGCTATCCATCACATCAGCTCGATTTCGGCCTGGAGCGCGCCGTCGGCCTTGATCGCCTGCAAGATGCTGATCATGTCGCGCGGCCCGACGCCGAGCGCGTTGAGGCTGTTGACGAGTTCCTGCAGGCTGACGCCGGCCGGCAACACCGCCATGCGCCGATTGGACTGCTCGTCGACCTGCACATTGGTGCGCGGCACCACGACCGTCTGGCCGCCGCCGCCCGGCGCGAATTGCACGCCGTGGGCGCCGGGCGCAACCGGTCGACCGGTCGCGGGATCGACCGGCGTCGCCGCCTGACCGGCGGGGGCAAAGGGGTTGGGCTGCGAGACCTGTGGCGTCTCGGTGACCTTGACCGTCAGATTGCCCTGCGCCACGGCGACGGTGCTGATGCGCACATTCTCGCCCATGACGATGACACCATTGGCCTCGTCGATGACGACGCGCGCCACCTCGTCGGGCTCGACGCGCAGCTGCTCGATATCGGTCAGCATCGACACGAGGTCGCCCTTGAATCCCGGCGGGATGGTGACCTTCACCGTCGAGGGGTCGAGCGGCTTTGCGGCGTCCGCCTTGAGATAGCCGTCGATGACGTCGGCGACGCGCCGCGCCGTGGTGAAATCCGGGTTGCGCAGCATCAGATTGACGGTCTTGAGCTTGTCGAGGTCGAAGCCCACTTCGCGCTCGACGATCGCGCCCGAAGCGACGCGCCCCGAGGTCGGCACCCCCTTGGTGATCGAGGCGGCCTGGCCGCTCGCGGTGAAGCCGACATTGGCGACGGAGCCCTGCGCCACCGCATAGACCTCGCCATCGGCGCCGAGCATCGGCGTTACCAGCAGCGTGCCGCCGAGGAGGCTCTTGGCATTGCCGAGCGCTGCGACCTGCACGTCGATGCGTGCGCCCTGGCGGGCGAAAGGCGGGAGGGTCGCGGTCACCATCACCGCAGCGACGTTCTCGGTGCGCAGCTGGCTGTCACGGGCATTGACGCCCATGCGCTCGAGCATGCCGATCAGGCTTTCGCGCGTGAAAATCGCGTTGTTGAGCTGGTCGCCGGTGCCGTCGAGCCCGACCACCAGCCCGTACCCGACCAGCAGGTTGTCGCGCACGCCTTCAAAATCGGCGATGTCCTTGATGCGCGAGAGCGCGCTCGCCGGCGCGCTCGGCAGCGCCAGCAACAGGACGGCCAAGGCGGCGAGCAGCGCGCGGCGCAAGCCGGGGAGGGGCGACATGACGCTGAACCGTCTTGTGGCGATCTGAAACATTGCCCGCACCTTGCCAGAGTCGTGCCAGTGCGAATCCCGTGCCATGGCGCGGTTTCTCTGGCTTCGGCAGAGATGGCGGCGGCAAACCGTGCCGGCTTCACGGCAAGTTTTGCCGCCACGCCCGCCGCGTTAAGCCGACCTTAACCGTGGCGCGGCAAGCTGGGCGCCGGTTGCGAGTCTCGTGTGAAAGGCGCCGCGAGCCGATGAGGATCGAGTGGACCCCGCCCGTGCGGCCGGCAGCGGCGCGCCGCGACGACAAGGCCGACGGATCGAGCGGGGAGAAATTCAGCGAGGCGCTGGATGCGGAACAGGCTTCCGCCCCATCCACCGCCGCGCCGAGCCTCAACCCGCTTGACGTGCTGCTCATCGCGCAGGAGCTGCCCGACGCGCTCGCCGGACGCCGGCGAGCGGTGCAGCGCGGCAATGCTTTGCTCGATCGGCTCGAGGAGCTGCGGCTCGGTTTGCTGGCCGGCATGCTCCCGCGTGAGCGGCTCGACGAACTGGCGCAGCTCGCGAAATCTGCCCGGGACATGGTCGATGATCCGCGCCTCGGCGCGGTCCTTGACGAGATCGATCTCAGGGTTGCGGTCGAGCTGGCAAAGCTCGGCACCGTGGTTTGATCCATTCGCAAAACCATCAGCTATTTCAACGAACTGTCATCTTTCTAGCCGCTTGCTCTAACGACGCGCGATTCATATACTCGCGCACGTTTCGACCCAGGGGTTACGGAGTGGGTGAATGCGGCCGACGCTTCCGCCAGATTATCGACCGACGGATCACGAAGAGTTCATGAACCCGCTGCAGCTCGAGTATTTTCGACAAAAGCTCCTGCGCTGGCGCTCGGAGTTGTTGGCGGAATCGACGGAGACGTTGCAGCACCTCAAGGAAGAAAGCCTCGCCGAGCCCGATCTCACCGACCGCGCCTCGCTCGAGACCGAGCGCGCGCTCGAGCTCAGAACGCGCGACCGCGAGCGCAAGCTCATCTCCAAGATCGATGCGGCGCTGCTGCGCATCGAGGATGGCAGCTACGGCTATTGCGAAGAGACCGACGAGCCGATCAGCTTGCGGCGGCTCGAAGCGCGCCCCATTGCCACCCTTAGCCTCGAGGCGCAAGAGCGCCACGAGCGCATGGAGCGGACGCATAGGGACGACTAAAGGCGAACGCGCTCCGCGCGTTCGCCTTTAGAAGGGCGCAATCACATCCAGCAGCTGCTCGCCATAACGCGGCTGCTGGATGTTCGTGATCTGGCCTTGGCCGCCATAGGAGATGCGCGCTTCGGCGAGCTTGTCCAGAGTGATCGTGTTGGTCGAGCTGATATCCTGAGGCCGGACCACACCGGTGACCTGGAGATCGCGCACCTCGTTGTTGACGCGCATCTCCTGGGTGCCGACGACGACGAGGTCGCCGTTGGGCAGCACCTGCGTCACCATCGCTGCGATGTTGACCGTGACCTGCTCCTCGCGCTTGATTTCTGCGATCGCCTGGTTGTTGGTCGTGCCGTTGATGTTGAAGAGGTTGTTGGTGGCGGTAGCACCCTGGGCGGCGCCGAGTGCGCCGAGCCACTTCAAGCCCAAAATGTTCGCCCCGTCTTGCTCCTGCGTATTGCGCTGCCCCTGGGTGTTGTTGTCGAACTGCGCTTTGTTGTCGAAGCTGACTTCCACGGTGAGGATGTCACCGGCCTGACTTGCGCGCTGGTCCTTGAAGAAAGCTCGGCTCCCGGTCTGCCACAGCGAATTCGGCCGCCGTTCGGCGACGATCGGCGCCGGCATCGGCAGCGAGACCGGACGATAGCCGGGCTGCTGGCGCGGATCCTGGATGGTGGTGAGCGGCGGCGTCTCGCCGATCTGCGAGATGCGCGTCCAGGCGTTGCAGCCCGTGAGCAGCGCCGCGGCGATCAGCGGCACGAGGCCGCGGACGAAAGCAGTGTGTTTCATGGCGTTTCCTCCGCCCGCGCGGCGAGCTGCGCCGGCGGCGTCACGGCGGCGAGGTTGGGGCCGATGACCGTCGCATCGAGCATGCGGTTCGATTTCGTGTTGGCGACGCGGATGACGGCGTTCATCGCGCCATCGTCGAGCGCCTTGGCCTGCGCGGTGAGGCGCAGAAACGGCGTTTGCAGCACAAGCATGATCAGGTCGTCCTTGTGCACGATGATAGGCATCTGCACGTCGTCGGCGCGCAACGGCTCCTCGGCGCGGAGCAGGCGGCGCGGCGACTTGCCGATGAGGTCGCGCGCGGCAAGAATGACGTCGGGCGGGGTCCGGTCGGCGCGGGCCGTAAGGGTGGTGATATCGTGCTCGCCGATGACGTCGCCGGGCCCCAGCGCCCGATCGAGCACCGCCAGCTTGACCATGCGGATGAGGCGACCGGTGACGCGCTGCGCCGCCGCATTGTCGTTTTGCGCCGACACGGTCGCGGAAAATCGGCCGGTGCGCGGGTCGACCGTCAGATCTTCGATATCGAGAGTGCTCGGAGCGCTCGCCGGGACGAACAGCCGAAGGCCGGCATTGTCAAGCTGGAGCTGGGCCCCTTCGACGCTTTGCCGCCGTCCGATCTCTGCCAGGAGGCTTTGCGTTACCTCGTCCGCGCTGACGACGCGAGTTGCGCGCTCGACTGAGGCCTGATCGAAGCGCGAAGCCGGCTGCCAGTCGATCTGATGCTCGCGTGCGGCGTCGGCGAGCCAGGCGGCATCGAAGATCGTGCGTGAGCCCGGCGGCGGTGCCGGCGCGACGATATCGGCGGCATGGGCGCCGGCATCGGTGAAGAGATCGCCGAGGTGGATGACCGCGCTGTCGACGGTGACCGCCGGGCGCAGCATCGGATCGGCGTGGGCCGGGAGGGCGAGCGCGGTCAAGGCGAAGAGTGCCAGCGCGCCGCGTCTCAGGATCATGATCGTCGTCATCATCGGCGTCACTGGATCTGATTGAGGGTCTGCATCATCTGGTCGCTGGTCTGGATGACCTTCGAGTTCATCTCGTAAGCGCGCTGGGCCGTGATCAGATTGGTGATCTCCGAGACGATGTCGACATTCGACGTCTCGAGCATGCCCTGGTTCACCGTGCCGAAGGCGGTCGTGCCGGGATCGCCGGTGACCGGCTGGCCGGACGCCTGGGTCTGCAGGTAGAGATTGTTGCCGATCGCGTTGAGCCCGTCCGGGTTGGCGAAGTTGGCGAGCTGGAGCTGGCCGACGGTCTGCGGGTTGGTCTGTCCCGCCACCTGCGCCTGGACTTGGCCGCTCGAATTGACGGAGATGGAGGTGGTGTTCTGCGGGATGGTGATGCCGGGCTCGACGACATAGCCGTCCGCCGTGACGATCTCGCCGGTTGGGCTCAGCTGGAACGAGCCGTCACGCGTATAGGCGATCGTTCCGTCCGGCTGCAGGACCTGGAAGTAGCCGTTGCCCTGGACCGCGAGATCGAGCGGGTTGCCGGTCTGGGCGAGATTGCCCTGCGTGTTGATGCGATAGACCGCGGCGGTCTGGACACCGATGCCGATCTGCACCCCAACCGGTACGATCGTATTGTTGTCCGACGAGTTGGCGCCGCCGCGCCGCTCGGTCTGGTAGAGCAGATCCTGGAACTCCGGCCGCTGCTCCTTGAAGCCGGTGGTGTTCTGGTTGGCGATATTGTTGGCGATGACCTCGACATTGGTCTGCTGGGCCATCATGCCCGTCGCCGCTATGTCCATGGCGCGCATCAGTCAGGACCTTTCTCACGAAACTTGGGAAAGCTTGTCGATGGCGTTGTTGCGGCGCTGATCTTCCTCGGTGAGGAAGCTCGTGACCATGCCGCTCTCGCGCGAGACCGCCAGCATGCGGGTAAGCTCGACGACTGACTGGACGTTTGATCCCTCGAGCATGCCCTGCTGCACCGTGGCGGTGGCGGGCTGCGGCGTCTGATCGGTGACCCAGAGCCCGTTCGCCGCCGGCGTCACTGCCTGCGGCACGGCGAAATCGACCAGCTGCACCGTGCCGATCGTCGCTTGCTGCGTCGTGCCGGGCTGGCCCGCCGAGACGGTGCCGTCGGGGGCGATGGTGACGCCCCCGCCGCCCTGCGGCACCACAATCGGCTGGCCGCTGGCGCCGATCAGTTGATAGCCGTCGGTGGTGACGATCTCGCCTTGGCTGTCGAGCTGGAAATGGCCATTGCGGGTGTAGCGCGCGCCGAGCGGCGTTTGCACCGCGAAATAGCCCTGACCCGAGATGGCGAGGTCGAGCGGGTTGTTGGTCTTGGAGATCGGACCCTGACGCAGATCGCGTGCCGTCCCGGAATCCTCGACAAAAGCGAGCGGAGAGCTGTTGCCGGTGGGCTGCACGAGATACTGGCTGAACAGCATCTCCTCGCCCTTGAAGCCGGGCGTCGAGGCGTTGGCGAGATTGTTCGCGATGACGTCCATCTGGCGTTGCACCGCCATTTGGCCGGAAAGCGCGATATCAGCGGCGTTCTGCATCGAAGGTTCTGCTCGCTTGCGTGACTTGCACGGCCCTCGATGCACGCCGCGTGCCAGCCGCAAATGCCAAGAAATATCGCAGTTTTTTGCGGTATCTGCGGGCGCGGCGGCAGGCTTTGCCGGGTAGTTCCTGCCCCGGCTTCGGGCGCGCCAGCCGCGCTTTTCGCGGCTTGCGCGCAACCCTGCATTTCACCAGTTATTAAGCTTGTAGCGGCTATTCTCGGCGGCAGTGCAAGAGCCTTGAGGCGAAGCGCGCCCATGTCCGAGCGAACCGCCGATGAAGCCCTCGAAACGCCCGCCGAGGCATCTGCGAGCAGGCCCAACCGCAAGAAGCTGCTGCTGCTGATCATCGGCGGCGTGCTGCTGCTGGTTGTCAGCGGCGCCGTGCTCTATTTCACCGGCGTCGTCGGCAAGGTGCTCGGCCACCAGGAGCAGGAGAGGGTGAACCTGGCGGCGAAGGCGCCGCCGCCGGCGGCGATGTTCTTCGATCTGCCCGACCTTCTCGTCAATCTCAACACCACCGGCCGCAAGGCGACCTTCCTCAAGCTTTCGGTCAGCCTCGAGCTGGAGCACGCTGACGATCTGCCGCGGCTGCAGGCGGTGATGCCGCGCATCATCGACAATTTCCAAGTCTATCTGCGCGAGCTGCGCGTCGAGGATCTGCGCGGCTCCGGCGGCATCTACCGGCTGCGCGAGGAGCTGCTGGCGCGTGTCAACGCCGCCGTTGCTCCGATCAAGGTCAGGGACGTGCTCTTCAAGGAAATGCTGGTCCAGTAAGGGCCTGCGCCAGGGATCCGAGGAATGGCCGAAGAGCAGAACCAAACGGAAGACGAGAAGCTCGCCGCGGAATGGGCGGCGATGGCCGAGAACAACCCGGCCGACGAGCAGCCCGCCGGCGAAGGCGAGGCCGATGGCGGCGACGGCCAGGTCGGCACCGCGCGCGTCCTCAATCAGAACGAGATCGACAGCCTCCTGGGCTTCGGCGAGGGCGAGGCCGGCGGCAAGGACAATTCCGGCATTCGCGCCATCATCGATTCAGCGCTCGTCTCCTATGAGCGGCTGCCGATGCTCGAGGTGGTCTTCGACCGCCTCGTGCGCATGATGTCGACGAGCCTCAGGAATTTCACCTCGGACAATGTCGAGGTGTCGATCGACAACATCACCTCGATCCGTTTCGGCGATTATCTGAACTCGATCCCGCTGCCGGCGATGCTCAGCGTCTTCAAGGCGGAGGAGTGGGACAATTACGGTCTCCTCACCGTCGACAGCGCGCTCATCTACTCGATCGTCGACGTGCTCCTCGGGGGCCGGCGCGGCACCGCGGCGATGCGCATCGAAGGCCGGCCTTATACGACGATCGAGCGCAATCTCGTCGAACGCCTGGTCTCGGTGGTGCTCTCCGATCTCTCGGGCGCTTTCGATCCGCTCAGCCCCGTCACCTTCCGCTTCGAGCGGCTCGAGACCAACCCCCGCTTTGCCACCATCGGCCGGCCGGCCAACGCCGCGGTGCTGGCGCGGCTCCGGGTCGACATGGAGGATCGCGGCGGCCGGCTCGAGGTGCTGCTGCCCTACGCCACCTTGGAACCGGTGCGCGAGATCCTGCTGCAAGGTTTCCTCGGCGAGAAATTCGGCCGGGATTCGATCTGGGAAGCGCATCTCGCCGGCGAACTCTGGTACACGAGCGTGCCGATCGAGGCGGTGCTGGACAGCGTCGAGCTGCCGCTGCGCGACGTGCTCAACCTCAAGGTCGGCTCGCGCGTCCTGCTCAACGTCAATTCCAGCTCCGACGTCCAGCTCGTCTGCGGCGACCTTGCGATGTTCAAGGGAAAGATGGGCCGCAAGGGCGGCCATATCGCCATCCGGATCAGTGAAAAGATGGAAAAGGATCGAGGCCACAGCTCATGACCCTGACCCTGACCGCCGACCTAATCGTCGCGATTCTTCTCGTATTTACAATATATTACGCGTCGAAATTGAGCCGTCGCCTGAATGCGCTGCGCGCCGACAAGGCGGCGCTTCAGGTGCTCGTGCAGAACCTGACGCAGGCGTCGCAAAACGCCGAAGCGGGCATCCGCGGGCTCAAGGCCGCGGCCGAGGAGACCGGACGCGACTTGCACCGCAAGCTGCAGGATGCGCGGTCGCTGCACGACGATCTCGCTTACATGATCGACCGCGGCGGCGGCATCGCCGACCGGATGGAGACCTCGCTGCGCTCGCGCCGCGACGAGCCGAAGGCGGAAGCGCCACGGCTGCGGCCGGTCGAGCCGCTGCGCGCGGGCGAAGCCGAACCGCGGCGGGGGCCCAAGCCGCCGACGAACTTCATCCAGGAGATGGCCGCCCGGCTGGCGCCGAACAATTCGGCCGCGCCGTCGCGCGCCGAGCGCGATCTGCTGCGCGCGCTGGCGGGCCGCCGTTAGGAGCCGCGCCATGGAGTTCCGCCTGCGCCTGGTGCCGGTGGCGATCGTCGCGACGATCGTGCTCCTTGGCGTCAAGCTCGTCGATGCCTGGAACGTGATCGAGACGCCCTTTGGGGCGGGGCATGCGGAAGCCGCGACCGAGCAGCCGGCGCAGCCGGGTACGCCGGCGCCAGCGGCGCCCGCATCGCCCGCCGCAACAACCCCGCTGCCCGCGGCATCGCCCGGGGCTGCATCGGCTGCTGACACATCGCCCGCCGCCGCGAGCCAGCCCGCGCCCGCCGCTGCGGCCGGCAACAAGCCGCCGGTGCTCGATCCGCTGTCGATGAGCCCCGCCGAGGTCGATCTGCTGCAGAAGCTCGCCGAGCGCCGCGCCGAGCTCGACAAGCGCGCGGCCGAGTTGAGCCAGCGCGAAGTGGTGTTGCAGGCGGCGGAAAAACGCATCGACGAGAAGATCGCCAAGCTGGCGGAGCTGAAGAAGGATATCGGCGGTATCGTCGACAAGCAGAACCAAGAGGACCAGGACCGCCTCAAGAGCCTGGTCAAGATTTACGAGACGATGAAGCCGGTCGATGCCGCGCGCATCTTCAGCCAGCTCGACATGCCGGTGCTGCTCGGCGTGCTCGAGAACATGAAGGAGCGCAACGCCGCGCCGATCCTGGCAGCGATGGATCCGGGCAAGGCCAAAGCGGTGACCTTGGCACTCGCCGAGCGCCGCGATCAACGGGTCCAGGCCGCGGCCGAGGCCGATGCGCCGGCGCCTGCCGCGGCGGCCAAACCATGAGCGGAGGAGAGAGGGTGATGGAAGGAGGAGGGGTGTCGATGCGCAGGCGTGGCGAGGACGCGGATCTCCTGCACAAGATCGCGGCCATATCCCCGCGCGGCGGGGCGACGATCGATGCTGCTGCGATCACCTCGGTGGTCGAGGCGGTGGTGGCGAGCCTCAGCGGCGACATGTCGGTCGCCGATCTCCGGCTCTATCGCGAGCTCGAGCAGCTTGCCCACTACATTCAGACCGCCAAGCGCGAGATCGCGGCGCTCCGGCCGCACGACATCAGCCAGCGGATTCCGGCCGCAACCGACGAGCTCGATGCGGTGGTCGGCCACACGGCCGAGGCCACCGGGACGATTCTAGACGCTGCCGAGACCATGGAGAAGCTCGCGCCTTCGCTGCCGGGCGACAGCGGCGCGGCTGTGGCCGATGCAGTCACGCGCATCTACGAGGCCTGCAACTTCCAGGACATTACCGGCCAGCGCATCACCAAGGTGGTGAAGACGCTGAAATATATCGAGGAGAAGATCGACGCGCTGCTCGGCGCCTTCGGCGATGGCATCGCCGATATGGAGAGCCCGGCGCCGGAGCCTGAACCTCTCGACGAGAATACCCGCCTCATGCATGGCCCGCAGTTGCCCAAGGAAGCGAACAAGCAGGACGAGATCGACGCCATCCTGGCGGAGTTCGATCGCCAATGATCTTCCGCGGCCGCATTCTCGCCGGCGTCTTCTCGCTGGCGCTCGCGGCGGCCGCGCTGCTGCCGGCGCATGCGGCGGAGACGATCCGCGTGCGCGCTGCGGAGCATGACAAGGCGGGTTTCGGCCGCATCGCCTTCGACTGGCAGACGCCGGTCGCGTTCGACGCCAAGATCGAGGGCGAGACGCTCACCGTGCATTTCGCCCGGCCGTTCGCCGCCGATCTTGCGTCGGTGACGCGCGATCTCGACCAGTATGTCGGCGCCGTCCACATCGAGAAGGACGGCGCCACCCTCGTCGCCACGCTGAAGCGGCCGGCGAGGCTGCACAGCTTCACCGACGGCAATACCGTCGCCATCGACATCATGGCCGCACCGCCGCAGGCTGCTCCGGCCAAGGCGGAAGCGGCGCCCGCTCCGGCGGCGCAAGCGAGCGCAACTCAGCCCGTGGGGCTGCGCTTTGGCGAGCATCGCGGCTACCGCCGCGTCGTCTTCGATTGGCACGAGGCCGTGCCGTACACGCTGAGCGAGCAGGACGGCATGGCGCAGCTGCGCTTCGGGCGAGCGGGGACGCTCGACCTGGCGCGGCTGCAGCGCGCGCTGCCGGATTTGTCACCCAAGCTGCAGCAGCAGGACGGCGCCACTATCCTCAGCTTCAACCTTCCCGCCGGTACGCACCTGCGCGACTTGCGCAGCGACAACAGCGTGGTGCTGGATGTGTTCGGCGGCGGGGCGCCGGCCGCTGCCCGCTCGGGCAAGAGCCGCGTCACGCCGCCGCCCGAGCTCGTCGAGCCCTCGGCAGGCATGGAGCCGGAGAAGCCGCCGCTCGGCGCGCCGCGGCCGCTGACGCGACCTACCAGCCAGGCCTCGCCGCCGCCGGGCTCCCTCCTGGTCCACTACGCCCTCGCGCCTCAAGGCGCGAGTTTGCGTTTCGACTGGCCGCAGCCGAGCCCAGCCGCCGTGTTCCGCCGCGGCGCCGCGCTGTGGATCGTCTTCGCCGAAGCGAAATCGCTCGATCTCGGCGAGCTGCGCCGCGCCTCGGGCGACATCATCGAGCGCGCCGACCAGCTGCCGGACAATGACGCGACCGTGCTGCGTCTCGTCACCCGGCCGGGCATCAATCCGAGCCTGCGGCGCACCGGCGATGCCTGGATCGTCGAGCTGCGGCCGCAAGAGGCGCGTGCCGAGGCGCCGATCCCACTGGACGTGCGCGCCGCGGCCGAAACGCCCGATGTCCTGTTCGATCTCGCCGGAGCGGGAAAGCCGCTCTGGCTGCGCGATCCCGAGATCGGTGACACGCTCGCCGTGGTGCCGACGGCCGAGCTCGGCCACGGCGTGGCGCAGGAGCAGGATCTCGTCGATTTCACCGCCCTCGCCACCGTGCAGGGCATTGTGCTCCGACCCAATGCCGACGATCTCCGCGTTGCCGACACGGCGAACGGCGTCGAGGTGACAAGGCCCCACGGACTGCTGCTGTCGCCGCCGACCGACCGCGAGCTCGCGCAGCAGCCGGGCGCGCTCGGCCGGCTCTTCGACTTCGCCGCTTGGAAAGGCCCGTCGGATCTGACCTTCCTGGAGGAGCGCTCGCGCCTCGAGCAGGCGATCGCGGAGGCGCCGGCCTCTTTCCGCTCCAAGCCGCGGCTGGCGCTGGCGCGCTTTTACTTCGCCTATCTCTTCGCCCCGGAGGCGGAGGGCGTGCTCGAGGCGATCGAGCGCGACGACCCGACGCTCGCCGCAGACCCGCCGGTCCGCCTCATGACCGGCGCGGTCCATCTGATGATGGGCGACGAGAAGCGGGCGGCAGAGGAGCTTGGCCAGCCCAGCCTCGACAACGAGCCCGAGGCGCTGCTCTGGCGCGCTTCGCTCTCGGCCGAGCTCGGCGATTGGAAGGTGGCGGCGCATGGTTTCGCGCTGTCGAGCAATCTGCTGTCGCGCTATCCGCAGAAGCTGCGCGACCGCTTCGCGCTGCAGGCGGCCGATGCCTTCCTCGAAACCGGCCAGCCCGCCGAGGCGCAGGCGATGACGGACCTCGTGCTGAAGAGCGATCCGCCCGAGGGCGACAAGGGAATGGCGCTCTATTTCGACGGCAAGCGCGCGCTGGCCCAAGGCGATTTCAATCACGCCATCGATCTCTGGAACCAGGTCGTCCAGATCGACGACCGTCCCAGCCGTGCACGCGCGCTCTATGCCCGCACCATGGCCGAGTTCGACGCCAAGAAGATCGACCGGCCCGAGGCGATCAAAGAGCTCGACCGGCTGCGCTTCGCCTGGCGCGGCGACAGCTTCGAGTTCAACCTGCTGCGCGAGACCGGCGAGCTCAAGCTTGCCGATGGCGATCAAGCCGGCGGCTTTGATGCGCTGCGCGAGGCCGGCACCGACTTCCCGGACTATCCTCAATCGAAGGATGTGCTGCAGCAGCTGAGCGACGGGCTGGCCGATGTCTTCCTCGGCAAAGGCGCCGAGAGCGTGCCGCCGCTCAAGGCGCTCACGCTCTATGACGAATTCAAGGATTATGCGCCGGTGGGCGAGCGCGGCGATGCGATCGTGCGCCGGCTGGTCGACCGCCTGGTCGCCGTCGACCTGCTCGACCGCGCCGCGGACTTGCTGCAAGACGAGGTGACGCATCGTCTCGTCGGCCGCGACAAGGCGCGCGTCGCCGCGCAGCTCGCCCTCATCCGCCTCCTCGACAACGATCCCGCCGATGCGGTGAAGGCGCTCGACATCGATGTCGGCAAGGACGTGCCGCCCGAGCTGCAGCGCCAGCGCCAGCAACTTCGCGCCCGCGCGCTCGCCCAGCTCGGCCACACCGACGAGGCCCTCGCGATTCTCGCCCCTGACACCAGCCGCGACGCCGACCGGCTGCGCGCCGACATCTATTGGCGCACCCAGAACTGGCCCGAGGCGGCAAAGGTCTTCGCCCGCCTCGTGCCGCCGCCGGGAGCCGACGGCACCATCGACAACCCATCGAGCCAGCTCGTCCTCAACTGGGCCTCGGCGCTGACTTTGGCCGGCGACCAAGCCGGCCTCGCCAAGCTGCGCGAGACCTATGGCAAGGCGATGGCGGCGACATCCTTGGCGGACGCGTTCCGCGTCGTCGCCGGAGATGCGCCCGCGACCGGCGGCAATGCAGACGATCCGCGCAGCATCGCCAACCGCGTCGCCGAGCTTGGCGAGCTGCAGAGCTTCATGACGAGCTATAAGGAACGCCTCGCCAAGGACAAGCTGAGTGCGATCAATTGAGTCGTCAGTTATCAGTCATCAGTGTTCAGTTATCAGGCCGGACTGATAACTGACGACTGACAACTCATACAACAGACGACTCAACCGCCCCCATAAAACGCCGCCGCATCCTCGCGCAGCTCGTGGCGCGAGTTCTGCCGCAGGTACATCATGTGGCCGCCGTCGTAGAGCTTCAGCGTGACGCGCTCGGCGGTGACGTTGCTGGGCAGGTGATCGACGATATAGCGGCTCATCATATAGGGCGTGGTCAGGTCGGTAAGGCCGTGCGCGATCAGCAGCTTGAGATGCGGCTGGAGCGACAGCGCGCGGGCGAGCGCGTCGGCCGCGCCGAGATCGTGCCGGTCGCCATGCTCGCCTTCGCGCCATTGCCAGTGCCGGTTGACGTCGCGGTCGAGCAGGCGGTAGCCGAGATCGGTGCGAAAGCCGAGCTCGCCCTGCGCATAGGCGGTGAAGGCGCGGGTGAAGGGCGCGATGGTGCCGTCGAGCACCGGATCCTCTTCGGCAAAGGCGCTCGCCGGGTCCGGGTCGGGCGCGGTGACCGTGCCGTCGTAGGTGCTCGCGATCTCGCTTTCGGCGCGGTGCCGGGCCTTGGCATAGACGCCCGGCGGCACCCGTCCGCTCCAGCGCGCTACCGTCGCCTCGTCGATGCCGATGAGCGCCGCGATGCGGGCAAAGAAATTCTCCGGCCGGCTTGCGGGCGGAGCGGCGAGGCCGACGAGATAATCGCCGAGCGCGAAATGCTCGGCATCGGCGAGCGCGGCCGGAGTCGGCGGAGTATGCGCGGCGATTTCGACCGCGGCATAGGAGGGCAGCCGCAGCGCCCAGGGCAGCAGATCGAAGCGGTCGCCGCTCAGCATCTCGAACTCGAGCGCCGGCGATATCAGCAGGATCCCGGCCGCGGAAACGCCCTCTTGGCGCGCCAGCATCCCGGCGAGCCGCGCCGCGCGGAAGCCGCCATAGCTTTCGCCGACGAGATAGACCGGGGAGGCGAGGCGGTCGCTTTTCGTGAGATGGAGCCGGATGATCCTGGCCAAAGCGTCGAGATCGCCGTCGACGCTCCAGAGCCGCTTCGATACCTCGTCGTTCACCGCGCGGCTGTAGCCGGTGCCGGCAGGATCGATGAAGACGAGATCGGTGAAGGGCAGCCAGCTATCGGGATTGTCACGCACCTCGTCGGCGGTGGGCTGCGGCCGGCCCGCGCTGCCGAAATCGAGGGCCCGAGGCCCGATAGCGCCGATATTGAGATAGGCTGCCGCCGCGCCGGGTCCGCCATTGAAGGCATAGGTGATCGGGCGATGCGCCTTGTCGGTCACGCCGTCGAGCGTGAAGCTGACGTAGAAAATGTCGGCTTCCTTTTCGCCCCGGTCGTCGCGCAGCGCCAGCGTGCCGGCGGTCGCGGTGTAGTGGAGCTCCTTGCCGGCGAGCGTGATCTGGTGATGGGTGACGGAATCTGCGGGCAGCAGCGACAGGGCCGGCGCCGACTTTTCCGCGGGCTTTTCCGGGGGCGGTGGCTTCGGCGGGTCGGCGGCGAAAGCCGGCGCCAGCAGCTGGCAGAGCAGCGCAAGGCTCGCGAGCGACAAGGCAGGACGAAGGATGCGCATGGGCGGCTCACCTCGGGTAAAGCCGAAGTTTAGCCGGGATCGTGCGCCGCGGCACGCGCCAAGCATGGGTGGTTCAAATTGGTGCTCGAAGCTCTGCAAGAGTACGATCGCCGACATCGCAATCGCCGGCCAGAGGAAGCGCACATGACGTCCGCGAGAGCTGAAGCGCCGGCAACAACGGCCGATGTCGCCGCCTACAAGGCGATCGAGCTCATTTATCATTCCTACCTGACGGGATTGATCCTGATGCTGGCGTCGCGCGCAGGAGCTGCGCGCGCGACCGAGGTGGTGTTTCACGCGTTCCGTCGGCAGCAACTGGCGCGTTTTCTTCCCGGATTGAAGAAACTCGGGCTCGACAAGCTGCCCCACGCCGTGGCCTGCGCTCAATATCACTATCTTTCCAATCAGGTCGGCGGCGTGAAGGTCGAATACGTCTACGAGAGCGACCGCAAGGCCTGGGTACGCTATCCGCCGCCGCGCTGGATCTGGTCGGGAACCGCGATCTGCGGCATTCCGTCAGAAGTATCTCGCGCGATGTTGAGAGGTTGGCACGCCAACAATGGCGTCGTGCTCGGCAATCCGCGGCTGGGTTTCGTGTGCTCCGGCCAGACCGTCGACGGACAGCCCGGGCTCGAGGGCTACTATCAGGAATGGGACCATGACCTCGCCCCGGAAGAGCGATTGCAGTTCTCGCCGGGCGAGCGCTGCCCGCCGTTTCAGCCCGAGCTGGCGCCCCGGCTGCCCGAAGCGGCATGGCCGGAAGAACGACTGCGCAAGGTCCTGCGGAACTATGCGATGGAGTACATCACCTCGATTGTGCCGGAAACGATTGCCGTCCTTGGTCCCGAGGAGGGCGGCCATCTGGCGGGAGCGGCGGCAAGGCTCGTGGGCATGAATACTTTCGACGACGTCGCCGGGATGCTGGGAGGCGTAGAGGCCGGAGCCGTCGGTTTTGCTGCCATGTTCGCGCGGCTCGCCAAAGGACAAGGGGATGACGCGGCATTGCTTGTCGAAGGTCCGTGCGCGACCGTGCGCCAGAGCTCGTGGCGCTTGATGCAGGAGCGCGAAGCGCTCTCGCCGGCGGTCTTCGACGCCTGGAACGAATTGTGGGTCGGAGCCGCGCTCGCCCACGATCGCTTCATGCGGGTCGAGGTCCGAGAACGTCGCGACGGCGGCGATGCCGCGTGGGTTTGGCAATTCCGCTGACAAACCGTGGGCCTGACCTAGTCATGCTCAAACCCGTAAACCTCGGGGAGGATGAAGATCGCAGCCAGCAGTCCGATCAGCGGGAAGATCGCGGTGAACAGCGTCGCGTTCGCCTTGCCGATGGCGGAGAACAGCACCGGAAACAGGAAGATGCCCAGGAAAGCCGGCAGCTTCACGAAAATGTAGGCAAAGCCGGTCGCCGTGCCGCGATATGCAGGCCGCGCTACCATCGCCGGAATGGTGACGACGTTCTCAGCGTCCCAGTAATGCCCCCACAGCATCGCCGCGGCGGCAAAGGGCAGGATGGCGACATGGTCGGTGTAGAGCGCGGCCGCGGCAACCAGCAGGGCGACGAAGACGATGGCGAAACCGGCGATGCTCAACCCGCGCTGGCCGATCCGCGGCGTGATCAGCGGACCGACCCATCCCGAGATCGCCGCAATGATGTAGAGCGCCAGCGTGACCAGGTTGGTCCCCAAAATGCCGGAGACCCCGACCATCACGAACAAGACCGGGATGTAGAAGGCGAAGGTCGAGAATTCTGCGCTTTGCGCGAAGCAGGCGATCCAGCCAAACAGGGTGGCGCGCCAGCGGATCGGGTCTTTGCGGATATCGGCGAGGAACGCCGTCGTGTCGGGTCGAGGCACCGCGACGTCCTCGTCGGGCAGCATGTCCAGCCGGTCGCCATACATGCTCTCCGTCACCCGCTTCGCTTCGCGGAACCGGCCGTGGCGGATGAGCCAGACCGCGGTTTCCGGCAGGTCATGGCGGAGATAGAAGATGATGGCGGCGGGAACGGCGCCGAGACCGAGCGTCAATCGCCAGATCACATCCTTCGGCAGGTCGATGATGATGAAGATGGCGATGATGGCAGCGTCAGCACCTCGCCGATGGCGAACATGAATTGCCAGCGATTGCCGACGACTTCGCGCTCGCCACGCGGCATCGACTCCATGATGTAGGTGTAGCCGCTGGAGATGTCGCTACCGAGCGGAATGCCGAGAATGAAGCGAATCACCACCAGCCATGTCATGTTCGGAACGAAGGCTTGTGCCAGGGCGAAGACGACGAACATCCCCATCGTGGACAGGAAGACGATCCGGCGGCCGAGCGTGTCGGCCAGCCAACCGCCGAGCAGCGCCCCAATGATAGCGCCGCCCTGCGTGCCGGCCGCCGCCAGCCCCAGCATCGCCGGCGAGGGATTGAAGATCTCGCGGATGAAAATCAGCACGAACGCGATCGAGTAAAGGTCCCAGGCCTCGACCAGAATCGAGGCCATCATCAACCAGCCAATCCGCGCCCCCTTGGGATTGTAGTTGGTGATGAGATAGCTGGCGGCGCGATCCATGGCCGCTTGATGCGCGGACGCCGACACGGCGCGATCCTCCCTCATCGCCGACCTGTTGATGGCGCGACGGCCGGCTCAACTAACCTAGCACAAGCGGGTCACCCGGCGCTCGCAATCCGCGGCCGACAAGCGATCGGGCCGCAGCTTTGTTCCCAGTCCCGGTCCCGCCATGGGATAGACGAAGCCGTCACGAATCTCGGGTAAATCCGTCAGCACTTCGCGGTACCAGCCGGTGGTGAAGGCCCGGACAGTTTCCTGCACCAGCGTGTTGGGGCAGTTGAGCGACAGATGCACCGAAGCGGTCAGCACCACGGGACCGGTGCAGTCGTGCGGCGCCACCGGCCGGCCCCAGGCTTCGGCGAGCGTCGCGATCTTCTTCGCTTCGCCGATGCCGCCACACCAGGAGAGATCCAGCATCACCACGTCCAGCGCGTCGGCCGCAAGAAACTCGCGGAAGGCGCGGCGGGTGGCAAGCGTCTCGCTGGCGCAGATCGGGACGTTGGTGCGGGCGCGCAGACCAGCGAGCAGATCGGCATTCACCATCTTGATCGGGTCCTCGACCCAGAACGGCTGGAGCGGCGCCAGGGCCCGCAGCACGACCTCCGCGGCACGCGGTGTCCAGAGCGAGTGCAGCTCTGCCATGATGTCCATTTTGCCGCCGACCGCGTCGCGAATTTTGCGAAACGGCACAAGGGCGCGATCGAGCTCGACGGCGGAGATGCTGTAACCACCGGAAGTCTCGGCGGCGAAGTCGAACGGCCATATCTTCATCGCCGTCACCCCCTGCTCCAACAGGGACTGGGCGAGCTCGTCGGCGCGGTGCAGGAACGCATCGAGGTCTTCGTAGGGACCGGCGGCACTGTCGGTGCCGATGCCCCAATTGCCCGTCTTCTGCCCGCCTTCCGCGCGGATGTAACGGTACCCGGCACAGGTGTTGTAGACCCGGACCTTCTCATGCGAGAGACCGCCGAGGCATTGGTGCAGCGGCTGCCCCGTCGCCTGGCCGAACACGTCCCAGAGCGCGATATCGACGGCCGAGGCGGCACGCATCTCCACGCCACTGCCGGAGAAGCCGAGATACTGGTTCTGCAATGTCTGCGCATGTCGATCCATCTGCAGAGCGGGTTTCCCGAGGAGCAGGGGTGCCACGGTCTCATGGATGTGCGCCTCGACCGCCCGGGGACCGAAAAAGGTCTCGCCCAAGCCGACCAGCCCTTCGTCGGTATGAATGTGAAGCCAGAGCAGATTGGGGAATTCTCCGAGTTTGATCGTCTCGAAGGCTGAGATTTTCATGGCCGTGTCCTTGATCGCAGTGCCGTCGAACGGTTCGAGGCGGAGCCAGCTCCCATCGGCGTTGTTGCCCGGCGGTTTCTGGCTGCTATCGACGGAGCGATCTTAGGCCTTGGCCAGGCGAATCTGAACCGGGGGCCGAAGGCGGGCGCAGGATGGCCTGCCTATCAGCTGCCGCCGAAGCTCTGCACCAGCGAGCCGGCGACGAGATACCAGCCGTTCACCAGGACGAAGAAGATGAGCTTGAACGGCAGCGAGATGGTGACCGGCGGCAGCATCATCATGCCCATCGACATCAGGATCGAGGC
>JASHUO010000428.1 GCA_030039975.1 Alphaproteobacteria bacterium | reverse complement strand
GCCGGCAGCCGAGCTGCTCCGCCTGCTGGTCGATCACCTACTGCAGTATCAGGGGAGCGTGTTCGCGCGCCACGGGGATCAGCTCTTCAACGACGCGACCGGAGAGCGCTGGGATCTGGCGCGAGCGGCGCTCCATCCGCTCGATCTCGCCGGCCGGCTGGTGCAGGAGGATCTCTGTCTCATGCAGCGGGACGACGCCGGAGAGACGTATCGGCTCATCGGCGCCTCGCTCTGCTCGCCGTCGCGCTGGCGACTTGCTGACAAGATCGGCCGGCCGCTTGGCGGTATTCATGAGCCGGTGCCGGGCTATGCCGAGAAGCTGAAGCGGCCCGTCGACCGCTTCTTTGCCGCGTTGCTGCCGGAGAAGCCGGTCTGGCGACTCAATTGGGGCATCGCCGACGACCCTGCGCCGTTTCAGCCGGTCGCGACGCGTGCTGCCCGCGCTGCGACCGCCGATACGGCGGGCGAGCTTCTGTGGCTCCGGGTCGAGCGGCAGACCTTGCGGCGCTTGCCGGAAACCGGCGCCGTGGTCTTCACCATCCGCACGCATATCACCCGTCTCGACGCCACGATCCGCTCGCCTGGCGCCGCTGCCGATCTCGCCGCCGCCCTGCGCGAGATGCCGGAAGCGACGCGGCGCTACAAGCACATCGCGCCCATCCTGCCGGCGCTTCTCGGCTGGCTCGACCGTCGAGCGCCCGCGCGCCCATGAGCGATCTGCCATGCAGATTGGCGGTTTAACGCGAAACGGATCCAGCGCTAGATTTTAACGCAGCGACGACGTCGATCCGCGATCGGCGGAAAAAGGGGGAACACATGGGCCACCATCCGGCATCCTGCTTATGCTGCAGCGCGCTCGGTCGCCGCCGCTTCCTGCGTGCCGCCGGGGGCAGCGTTGCGGCCCTTGCGCTCGCGCCCGGCCTCGGTTTCGCCCAGGACGCGGTGCCGACCATTCCTTACGACTCCGTGCGCGACCCGTTGCACCTGCCGAGCGACATTTACTTCGGCGAATGCTCCGGCGTCGCGCTCAATTCCAAAGGGCATGTCTTCGTGCTCTCCCGCGGCAACACTTCCGGCCCTGCCTATGCCGCGGCCGCGACGCAGCTCCTCGAATTCGGTCCGGAGGGACGGTTTTTGCGCGAGATCGGCAAGCATCTCTATGCTTGGTCCTTTGCGCATACGGTCAAGATCGATCGCGAGGACAACATCTGGGTCACCGACAAGGGCTCGGACATGGTGATCAAGTTCACGCCCGAAGGCCGCGTGGCGATGGTGTTCGGGCGCAAGCAGGAGGCCTCGGACGAAGAGACCGGCCCGTTGAAGCATCCGAACCCGCCGCTGCCGGCCGAGCCGGGCCGTTTCCGCCAGGTGACTGATGTGGCCTGGGACACCGCCGGCAACACCTATATCAGCGACGGCTACATCAATTCGCGCGTCGCCAAGGTCGACAAGGACGGCAATTGGCTCAAATCATGGGGCGATCGCGGCACCGGTCCGGGTCAGTTCCACACGCCGCACAGCATCGCGGTCGATGCCAAGAACCAGGTCTATGTCGCCGATCGCAGCAACCGGCGGATTCAGGTCTTCGACGGCGAGGGCAAGTTCCTGCGCCAATTCACCATCGACGTGCCGGTGCCGGCAGGCGCGCGGCCGGCGATCGGCAATGTGCCAAACGAGGCGGAGATCGCCGCCGGCACTCTGGCGCCGGGCTCGCCCTGGGCGATCTGCATCTCGCCCGGGCCGAACCAGGTGCTCTACAGCGCCGATGCGTTTCCCGGCCGCATCTACAAGCTGACGCTCGACGGCAAGGTGCTGGGCGTCCTCGGCCAATCCGGCAAGCAGCTGAAGCAGTTCGGTTGGATCCATGAAATGGCTTGCCCGCGGGAAAACGAGCTCTACGTCGCCGAGCTCTTGAATTGGCGCGTGCAGCGGCTGGTTCTGCATGCGTAGGGCGAGGCCTGCTTGCGTGTTCGCGGGCACGCTACCGCCCCGCGATCGCCGCCCAGCGGCCGGGTGACAGGCCGTAGGCCTTTTTGAAATGGCGCGTCATGTGGCTCTGGTCGGCAAAGCCGCACGCGGCCGCCGCGTCGACCAACCGGGTACCGTCGCGGATCAGGGAGCGCGCGCGGTCGAGACGCCGCAGGACGAGATAGCGATAGGGGCTGGTGCCGAGGCACGCGCGGAAATGCCGAGCCAGGGCATAGCGTGACAGACCCGCGATCGCCTCCATCTCTGTCGAGGTGACGGCGCGCTCGAGATTGGCATCGAGAAACGCGCGCACTTTGCCGACGGCGCGCCAATGTCGCGCCGCAAGCTTTCGCCGGACGATCGACGGATCGGCCGCCGCCAGGGCTTCCGCAAGATCGAGGATGATCTGGTCGCGCTGCAATTCATCGAGTGCCTCATCGAGATCGTCGAGCGCCGGCAGGATCGCGGCGGCGAGGCGCTCGTCGGTCGATACCGTGTCGCGCACGAAGGGCAGGGGAGTGTGTAACTCGCCCAACGCCTCCTGCAGGACGCGGGGTTCGACGTAGAGGATCCGATAGCGAAAGCCTGCTCCGGTCCCGGCGTGACCGTCATGGGCCTCGTCCGGATGAAGCACGAAGATTTGGCCGGGGAGGCTCAGCTCGGCGGCGCCGCGGTAGCGGAAGGCTTGGACGCCGGCGAGCGTAAAGCCGATGGCATAGGTGTCGTGTCGGTGCGGCTCGAACGCATGCCCGGCGAAAAAGGCTTCGACCCGCTCCAATCCCGGAGATGAGGGCGCGATCCGGATCCAGTCGCCATCCGCCGTGCCGCACGATCGTTCAAGACGCTCCAACGGACCTCCGCGCAAAACTGACGCCATGCGCTTCTATAGCTCGACAGGGGAGTGTCGGCGATGAGTATCGAGTCCGTTCGTGCTTTCCTGGCGGAGAAGGCGCCAGACGTTACCATCGTCGAACTGCAAAGAAGCAGCGCCACCGTTACCCTCGCCGCCGAGTGGAACGTCAAGCCGGCGCAGATCGCGAAGACCTTGTCGCTCAAGGTGGGGGAGCGCAACCTTCTGCTGGTCACCTGCGGTGATTCGCGCCTCGACAACAAGAAGGTGAAAGCCGTGCTCGGCGGCAAAGCGAGAATGCTTCCGGCGGAAGCGGCGGCGGCGCTCACCGGGCATCCCGTCGGCGGCGTTTGCCCCTTCGGTCTCGCGACGCCCTTGCCGATCTATTGCGATGTCCTGCTCCGAAGCTTCGACATCGTCGTGCCGGCTGCCGGTTCGACCCACAGCGCCATGCGCATCAATCCGCTGCGCATGGCGGCGCTGATCGGGGCGGAATGGGTCGATGTCTGCGAGGCTTCGCCGACCTCGTAACCTCGACTGAACTCTGGGTTGAGAGATCTGGGAACTGCCTGAAGATTGAGTG
>JASHUO010000427.1 GCA_030039975.1 Alphaproteobacteria bacterium | reverse complement strand
CTGCTCAACGAGGTCGCGGGTCTCGTCGAGGATGGGCTCCTGCGCACCACCCTCGCCGAGAAAATGGGCAAGATCGACGCCGCCACTCTCCGGCGCACCCATGCCCTCATCGAAAGCGGCCGCGCCAGGGGCAAGCTGGTGCTGGAGTGGTGAGGGGCGGACCAGGAAGCATTTCGCATCCGCGTTTAAATACCATCGCCTTGCCCGCGAAAGCGGGCATCCAGGGGCCGCAGCCTCGACGAGCGGGGCGCGCGGCGCTGGTTTCCCGCTTTCGCGGGAAAGGCGTGTAAGAAGTTAGGATCGCAGTCCTCTTCTACCGCCCCAAGATCGCGCTGCTGATTGCGCGCTTGTCGCGGGTCGGCCATTTGCCGAGATCGGCGGCGTGGAAGAGATCGGCGAGGTGCTGGTTGAAGAGCGCCGGCTCCTCCAGATTGATGGCGTGGCCCGAATTGGCCATGACGACGAGCGCCGCGCTCATGATGGTGCGCTTCATCAGGAGGCCGGGCTCGAGGCAGGGCCAGTCTTCGTCGCCGGTGATGACCAGGGTCGGCGCGGTGATCGCCTTCATCTTGTCGGCGAGATCGTAGAGCGAGGGCCGGCGCCGCTGCACGCCGCGCTGCGTCAAGGCCGCGCCGTCGCTGGAATGCTCGGCGAGCTGCTGGGCGAATTCGCGCCAGCCGCGCGGATCCTTGTTCTGGAACTGGACGCGGGTCGGGCCCTCGGCATAGATGCCGCCGGCCTCTTTCATGCCGAGCGTCTCGAAGCGCTTCGCCCAGGCTTCGGATTCCTCCTGGAATTTCTGCCGCTGATCGGCTTCGGCGCCATAGCCGCAGCCGGCGATCACCAGCGAGCGGGCGCGCTCGGGATAGGTCATGCCGAAATGCAGCACGGCGAAGCCGCCCATCGACAGCCCGACCACATGCGCCTTGTCGATCTTGAGCGCATCCATGACCGCGCGGATATCGTCGCGCGCCCGTTCCTGCGCGTAGCGCTCCGCCTCGCGCGGCACGTCGGAGGGTGGATAGCCGCGCGCGTTGTAGGTGATGCAGCGATAGCGCCGCGCGAAGTAGCGCACCTGCGGCTCGAAGGAGCGGTGATCGCCGGCGAATTCATGGACGAAGACGATCGGGATGCCGCTTCCAGTCTCTTCGTAGTAGAGCTTGACGCCGTCATCGGTGGTGAGGTGGGCCATGGCGCTCCTCCGCTGGTCGAGCCCGCTCTTTCTAGCATGCGCGCCGCGCGCTGCGAGCAATACTGAAAAATGATAGGATCGGGTAAAATCGATCGTCGTTAGAGATCGGGAGCCAGGCCATGGACGCGGCGGATCTGCGGGTGTTCGAAGCGGTGGCGCGGCTCGGCGGCATGAACCGCGCGGCCGGCGAGCTCAACACGGTGCAGTCGAACGTGACCCAGCGCATCCG
Source organism: Alphaproteobacteria bacterium (assembly GCA_030039975.1). GTDB lineage: Bacteria > Pseudomonadota > Alphaproteobacteria > ATCC43930 > CGMCC-115725 > DAHUYF01. Next base: position 2,207 of record JASHUO010000427.1, on the reverse strand, counting down.
ACTCTTGGAGGAGGAGCTGGCGACGCCGCTGTTCCAGCGCCACAGCCGCGGCGTGGCGCTGACGCCGGCGGGACAGCGGCTTCTGCCCTATGCCGGGCGCGTGGCGCAGCTCCTCGCCGAGGCGCGCCGCGCGGTCAAGGACGACGGCACGCCGAGCGGCCCGCTGCAGATCGGCTCGCTCGAGACCACCGCGGCGCTGCGCCTCTCGCCGGTGCTCGCGTCCTATGCCGCCGCCTATCCGGCGGTCGATATCGCGCTCACCACCGGCACCTCCGCCGAGCTCGTCGAGCTCGTTCTCGCGCATCGCCTCGAAGGCGCGTTCGTCTGCGGCCCGGTGCAGCATCCGGAGCTGGCGGCGGAGCCGATCTTCGCCGAGGAGCTGGTGCTGGTGACCGCGCCGTCACAGAAGAGCCTCGATCGCATCTTGACGCGGAGCGATCTCAAGATCGTCGTGCTGCGCGCCGGCTGCTCCTACCGGCAGCGCCTGGAGGAGATCCTGGCGCGGCGCGGCATCGTCGGATTGCGCCGGCTCGAATTCGGCACCATCGAAGGCATTCTCGGCTGCGCCGCCGCCGGGCTTGGCGTCACCTTGCTGCCGCGCGCGCTGGTCGAAGGCGCGCGGCGCGCGCGGCGTGTCGCCGTGCACACGCTGCCGCCGGACGAGGCGCGGGTCGAGACGGTCTTCATCCGCCGCCGCGATGCCTTCGTCTCGAGCGCGCTCGCCGCTTTCCTCGCCTTTGCCCCGGCGCAAGCCGCGGCAGCGGCGGAGTAAGCTATCTCAGGCCGCGATCGCCGCCATCACTTAAACTCGTTTCACCGCGCCGCCGCTCATTCCTAGGTTCTCGCTACGGTCTTGGACGTAACGTCCGAGCCTGCCGTCACCGGCGAGAAGGCCTAGGTTTGAGAGATGGCGAGCGCGGCATCCCATACGGCAAAGCAAACGAGTCCCTGGCGGGCAACGCTGGCCGGTCTCTCGGCGAGCCTCATCGGCATTGGTTTGGCGCGCTTCGCCTATACGCCGCTGATCCCCGCCCTGATCGCGGCGCAGTGGTTCGCGCCCTCTGCGGCGGCTTATCTCGGCGCCGCCAATCTGGCGGGATATCTCGCCGGCGCGCTGTTGGCGCGTCCGCTCGCGCGGCGCTTGGGCGCGGTGACCGCGCTCCGTGCCAACATGGTGTTGGCGGTGGCGGGGTTTTTCGCCTGCTCGGCGCCGGTCTCGTTCCTCTGGTATTTCCTCTGGCGCTTTGCCGTAGGCATCGCCGGCGGCGTGCTCATGGTGCTCGCGGCGCCGACGGTGCTGCCGCATGTGCCGCCGGCGCGGCGCGGTCTCGTCGGCGGCGCGATCTTCACCGGGGTGGGGCTGGGCATTGCCGCATCGGGCACCTTGGTGCCGCTGCTGCTCCGTCTCGGCGTCGCCGAGACCTGGTGGATGCTGGGCGCGCTTGCCGCGGTGCTGACCCTGCTGGGCTGGAGTGGCTGGCCCGAGGGGTCAGCTCCCGCCGCGCCCGTCACCGCGCCGCATGCGCCGCGCAGCCCGCTGCTGCTGGCGCTCTACGCCGAATACGCGCTCAACGCCGTCGGGCTCGTGCCGCATATGGTCTTCCTCGTCGATTTCATTGCCCGCGGCCTCGGCGAGGGCGTCGCGCGCGGCGCGCAATATTGGGTCGTTTTCGGCCTCGGCGCCGTCGCCGGGCCGAGCCTCGCGGGTCATCTCGCCGACCGCATCGGCTTCGCCCAGGCGCTGCGCCTCGCCTTCGCGCTCGAAGCGGCCGCTGTCGGCCTGCTGGCGGTTGCGACTGGGCCCGCCGCTTTGTTTGTCTCCGCTGCGGTGGTCGGCGGCTTCGTGCCGGGGATCGTGGCGCTCGTCCTTGGCCGCGCGCATGAGCTGGTCGGCGGCCACGCCGGAGCAGACCGCGCCTGGAGCTTTGCCACCATCGCCTTCGCCACGGGCCAGGCCGCCGCCGCTTACGGCTTCTCCTATCTCTATGCCGCGGGCCGCGATCATGCGCTGCTCTTCGCGCTGGGCGCCGGCGCGCTGGCGCTGGCGCTCGTGATCGACGTCGCCGCGGCGGGCGCCCTGCGCTTCAGCCGAGCCTGAGCTCCGGCATCACCTCGGTGGCGAACAGCTCGACCGAGCGCAGCCCTTCCTCGAGCGTCATGTCGCCGAAGGCGAAGCGGCAGACGAGATAGTTGGTGCGGGCCTCGGC
>JASHUO010000426.1 GCA_030039975.1 Alphaproteobacteria bacterium | reverse complement strand
TGCCTGATCGCGTCGAAGTTCGTCGGGCTGGTATTGACCGTGATGCCGGGCTGCAGCATCGGCAGCTCGAATTGGTGCAGATTTGCCGCCTGCCGCATTACGTTATCGCGGGTCAGATCATTGCCACACTGCTTCAGTACCTGCACGACTGTGGCGGCGATCGACGGGCCGTAGACTGCCCCGTTGTCGCTCTTGTCGCCGTCCGGATAGTACTTGTTCATGAACGCGATCCACCACTTGTAGCCGGCGTCGTTCTTCCAGGTCGGATCGGTCGGGTCCTTGAACGCATTGTCGGTGATGATGCCTTTGCAGTTTTCCAGGCCCGCCGGCTTGAAGGCTGCCCCAACCGACGCGGCGATGCCGTCCGTGATGAACAGCGGCTTCCATTCGATCGCGGCCGCTTTCTTGATCGCCTGCGCCTCGAATTTTGGGATCGCGATGCAAACGAGCGTGTCGCAGCCCTGCGCCTGCATTTGCAAAATCTGCGAATCGACGGTCAGGTCTGTGGTTTCATAGGTTGTCTTTAGCTTGATCAGCGACGCGGCTTTGGCGCCGAGCCCGTCGAGCAACCCGTCCACATAGTCCTTGCCGAAATCGTCGTTCTGATAAAGCAAGCCGATTTTGGCGTCCGGCTTGTGCTTCAGGATGAAGCCGGCATAGATGCTGCCTTCGGCCCGATAGCTTGGAAAGAAGGCCATCGTCCAGGGGTGGCCCTTCGGGTCGTCCCACTTGGTGGCGCCGGTCCCGGGGAACAATTGCGGCACCTGCTTCTCGTTCATGTAGCGCCAAATCGCGGTGTTGGTCGGTGTCCCGATGCTGCCGGCGACAATGAAGACGCCGTCGCTTTCGACTAGCTTGCGCGTCCTCTCGACCGTCTTCGGCGGCGAGTAGCCGTCATCGTAGGAAATCCAGGTGATCTTGCGTCCGTTCACGCCGCCCTGGTCGTTGATCATCCTGAAATAGGCGCCCGTCGATATCGGGATTGAACTGGCATTCGAGAGCGGACCGCTATAGGGGCCGGTATTGCCGATCTTGATTTCGCTGTCACTGACGCCCGGGCCGTATTGCTTGGCGGCGCGGGCCGGCGGAGCAGCGAGCAGCGGGACGCCAAAGGCCAGCGCCGGGGCGGTGGCAAGAATTGTACGACGCGTGAGACGCTTCATCTGGTCCTCCCTTGATTGCTCAATCAGTTCCGTCTGCTGATTGATTGGCGCCATTGCATCGCGACCCGCGCCGGCGCCGGAGCGCGCTTGTCCACGGCGCTGTCGAGGTCCTCGACGATGCGGCCGCGCGGCAGGCGATGAAAATCTTCCAATGATTAGTGGTGAGCGACTTCTGCCGCTCCATGCGGTCCAGCATGGCGTCCTCCCTGACGGGACACCTGACCAACTGCCGCGCGCGAACGCGGCCGCCGTGTTTTCTTTTTCGCCTGAGCCAAAGATCAGCACCGTTCCATACGGTGCGATCTTCCCAGAAGACTATCGCAGTCGGGTGGCGCAGAGAAGCGCTATTCTCCGACGTGATCGGGGGTTACGTCTCCGTCGGCAGGAAGTAGCCGAGCAGGAGTGCCTCGAAATACGGGCCGCGAGCCCTCCGGGTCGGTATATCCAACGATGACGAATTCTTCGCGGTTGACGCACTTCGACTTGCGCCAGACCCCACGATTGCCTGGAGCATAGCGCGCGTCGGTGCGATACGCGGATCCTCAACCGCTGGCGGGGCTTTTCTCTTGGGGGCCACCAAGGAAATCAGCTGTCGAAATCTCAGTGAGTCGCGAGGCCGATCTCAGGGGTTGACCCGATGCTGTCCCGTAGTAGCAGCATCATGCTGCTGGATGCTCAACAGGAGATGCGACGCTTTGCGGCGCGGCTGATGGTGGGCGGCGGACTGCGAGCTAATCCGCTTCGGAGCTACCTCGGCGAGGCGCACTCGATCGTGCTCGGCGGCGAGCCCGCTTGCGCTGACGCTTATCGGTCGGGATCGTCAGCAGCAACAAGACAGATGCTACGAAAGCGACGACCGCATTCAGGCCGTAGGCCGCGTCATAGATCGTCGCGTAGAGGTAGATCACGCCGCAGAAGCCAAGCGCCGCGGCCAACATGATGGTGCCAACTCGGAACAGCTCCCGGGGACTCATCCGACCATTGCCTCGCCTCAACCTGTCCGCGCGCAATAACAGTAACTATACGCGCTTTAGTTCCGTTGGCTAATGCTAATGCTATAGCTGTTCTTTGCCCGCCCGAGGCGAAGCGTTTACGATTCACACCCTCTTGGCGCGGATGGTCGGGAGAGGCGGGCTGCCAAGCGCTTGAGAAGATGGTCGGAGTGAGAGGATTTGAACCTCCGGCCCCTGCCTCCCGAAAGCAGTGCTCTACCAGGCTGAGCTACACTCCGGCGCCGGGCGATATACTGGGTTATCGCCGGAGTCGCAAGGGCAATCCTACGGTACCCCGGCCTCGCGCATGGCCGCACAGAGGCGTTCGCGCTGAGCGAGATAGCCAGGGTCATTGCCGAGCGGCGCTTCCCGGAAACGGCGCAATGTAAATCTCGGAGCAAGCGCAAAGCCCCTTCGAGCGGCGGTTCGCGCATCATTCGATCTTCCCTGCCAGGCGAG
>JASHUO010000425.1 GCA_030039975.1 Alphaproteobacteria bacterium | reverse complement strand
TACGACGTTGGTCCGCTCGGTCTCGGCGCGGTCGGCGTCACGTTGCCTTACAATTTCCGCGCCGAAGTCGAATACGGCTATCGCCATAGCGAAGCCAAGAATATCACGCTGCCGAGCGGCGGCACGACCCCGACCTCGTTGGGGCTCAAGGCCAATGCCGGGACGCAGAGCTTCATGGCGAACGGCTATTACGACTTCAATCAGTTTGCGCCCTCGCTGTGGGGCTTGGTGCCGCATGTCGGAGCGGGTGTCGGCGCCGCGAACGTCAAGGTGAACAATCTCGGGCACCAATGGCCGTTCGCCTGGCAGGCGATGGCGGGCGTCGAATATCCGCTGACATACAACGCGAGGATCGGTCTCGAATACCGGTTCCTCGGTACCGAGAGCCTGAACCTCAGGCCGCAGGTAGCATCGCTGATCAGCAGCCATGCCAACTATTATGATCACGCCGTCCTGCTCAATGTGCGTTGGACTTTTGGCGCGCCGCCGCCACCACCTCCGGCAGAGCCGGCGATGGCCCCGGCCGCCCCGCCCGCCGCGCCGCCGCAGCCTGCGCCCGCGCGCGATTTCACCGTCTACTTCGACTTCAACAAAGCGACACTCACCCCCGAAGCCCGCCAAGTGATCCAACGCGCTGCGGCCGCCGCGCGTGAAGCGCCGGTGACCCACATTCAGGTCGTCGGTCACACCGATACGGTCGGCAGCGCGCAATTCAATCAGCGTCTCTCGGAGCGGCGTGCGGACGTGGTGCGCGCCGAGCTCATCAAGGACGGCGTGCCCCCAGACTCGATCATGGCGCGTGGCGCCGGGATGAACGAGCTTGCCGTGCCGACCGCCGCGGGGGTCAAAGAGCCGCGCAACCGGCGCGCCGTGATCATCGAAGGCGGCGGACCGGGGATGTAAGAACGGCTGGTTTTCATTCGAGCGCGATGGCGATCCCGGTCCGTTTCGCTACTTCGGTTCGAAGCCAATCGACCGCCGCGGCACGATCTTGGAAGATTGCGGTCCGCCAACCCGCCCCATCAACATAGGCTTGCCACATGCGCGCCAAGCCATAGCTCAGCGTGTCATGGGCGATGACCGCAACCGAGACGTTGGGTGCCTTCGACGACACCTCGATATCCTGCTGGGCGATGTCGCGCACATCGTCAGCGGTCACATCGATGGCCGTCAGCTCGTCGCCTCGTTCGATCAGGACATAGAGCAGCGGCTCAGCGGTGAAGTCGCGAGCGAAAAGCTCCTTGTTTGCGGCGGTGAACTCTGCCCCTTTCAACCGACCTGAGCTCGTCAAGATAACGCCTTTCCAACCGTCTACATATTTGATGGTGATGGTCACGGCTCTCCCCTCGGTCGATTTGGCAACCTCGCCCATTCCCCACCGATGAATATGGTGCGCGTCGTGCGATCGCGCATCTGCGGCGCGCGCTCAGGCGAAAGGCCGCTCGGTCCACCACGGGAAGAAGCCCGGCATGTCCTGGCTGGGCCGCATGGTGAAGCGCGGCTTGCGCTTCTCCAGGAACGAGGCGACGCCCTCATAGGCGTCGGGCGCGCGGCCCATCATCTGGATGCCGCGGGAATCGATCTGGTGCGCCGCCATGGGATGGTCGGCGCCGAGCATGCGCCAGAGCATCTGCCGGGCGAGAGCCACCGACACCGCCGAGGTATTGTCGGCGATCTCGCGCGCCAGCCGCCGCGCCGTCGGCAGCAGCTCGGCCGGCGGCAGCACCGCCTTGACGAGACCGCCCTGCAGCGCCTCCGCTGCGTCGAAGACGCGGCCGGTCAGCACCCAGTCGAGCGCCTGCTGGATGCCGACGAGACGCGGCAGGAACCAGCTGCTGCACGCCTCGGGCACGACGCCGCGCCGGGTGAAGACGAAGCCGAAGCGCGCGCCGTCGGCGGCCAGGCGAATATCCATCGGCAGCTGCATGGTGGCGCCGACGCCGACCGCCGGCCCGTTGACCGCGGCGATCACCGGCTTCAGGCAGTCGAAGATGCGCAGGCTGACCGTGCCGCCGCCATCGCGCCGCTGCTCCTCCGGGCCGATGACGCCGCGCGCGGCATAGTCGAAGGTCTTGCCGCCGGCGGAGAGATCGGCGCCGGCGCAGAACGCGCGCCCGGCGCCGGTGACGATGACGGCGCGGACATCGTCATCGGCATCGATGCGATCGAAAGCGGCGATGAGCTCGAGCCGCATCGTGTTGGTGAAGGCGTTGAGCTTCTCCGGCCGGTTCAAGGTGATGGTGGCGATGCCGTCCTCGACGGCGTAGAGGATCTCGCTGAACATCGTGGCTGCGCCTCCCTGCTGCTTGACGCAGCATAGCAGGCGCGGGGCGGGTCTCGTTACGCGAAGGCGTTGTGATAGGCATTCAACGCGGGAGCGCCGCCGAGATGGACATAGAGCACCTTGGCGGTCTTCGGGATCTCGCCGCTCTTCGCCATGGCGATCAGCCCGGCCATCGATTTCCCTTCGTAAACCGGATCGGTCAGCATCGCTTCGAGCGAGGCGGCGGTGCGGATGGCGGACAGGGTCGCGGCGTCCGGGAGGCCGTAATCGGGACCGGCAAAGCGCGGCTCGATCTCGATATCCGCATCGCGGATCTCGCGATTGAGGCCGATCAACGCGGCCGTGTCGCGGGCGATCTTCGTCACCGCGGCGCGCGTCATCGCCGCATCCGCCGCCGTGTCGATGCCGATGATGCGGCGCCGCTTCGGCTGCGCGCTGAAGCCGACCACCATGCCGGCCTGGGTCGAGCCGGTGCAGGTCGCGGTCACCACCGTGTCGAAGAAGATGCTCGCCTGCTGCTCCTGCGCCGCCACTTCATCGGCGAAATGCGCATAACCGAGACCGCCGAGCGGATGGTCCGAGGCGCCGGCCGGGATGGCGTAGGGCTTGCCGCCGTCACGCCGCACCTGCTCCAGCGCGCGCTGCCAGGTCTCCTTGATGGCGGTGGAATAGCCGGCGCCTTCCAGAACGGTTTCGGCGCCCATCAGCCGCGACAGCAGGATGTTTCCGACCTTGTCGTAAACCGGGTCATCCCATTTGGTCCATTCCTCCTGGACGAGGCGGCATTTCATCCCCAGCACCGCCGCGACCGCCGCCACCTGCCGCGTGTGGTTCGATTGGATGTTGCCGATCGAGACCAGCGTGTCGCAGCCTTGAGCCACGGCATCGGCCGCGAGCCATTCGAGCTTGCGCACCTTGTTGCCGCCAAAGGCCAGCCCCGAGGCGATGTCGTCGCGCTTGGCCCAGACCTCGACACCGACTGCCCGGGAGAGGCGCAGCAGCGGATGGATCGGCGACGGCCAGAAGCCGAGCTGGCGGCGCGGAAACTTGTGGCTGAGATCGAGAGGCATGGGATTGGCTCCGATAAGATGGCGGCCCGACTTTAGCCCAGGAGAGGGATGGAGGTGCTTTCGTGTTTGGCAAACTAGTCGAGACATCATTGCGCAATTTGGCGATTTCTGAGAATAATACCGTCGTATAACCGAACAAAGACGAAGATTGTTCACAATGCCGACGGCCTTGCCCCCTGCCGACCTGAGCCCGCTCGATCGCCGCATTCTGCGCGTTCTCCAGCGCGACGGGCGGATTTCCAATGCCGAGCTGGCGCGCGAAATCGGCATCAGCCCGGCCGCTTGCTGGACGCACACGAAGCGCCTGTTCGACACCGGCGTCGTTCGCGGCGTCCGCGCCTTGCTGGATCCGGAGGCGGTGGGGCGCGGCACGCTCGCCCTGGTGGGCGTCGTGCTCGACCGATCCACGCCGGAAAGCTTCGCCGCCTTCGAGGACGCCGTCCGCGCCCTGGAGCAGGTGCTGGAATGCGTGCTGGTCGCGGGCGAGGTCGATTATTTCCTGCGCATCCGGGTGCGCGACCTGCCCGCCTTCAACCGGCTGCACAGCGAGCGGATCATCGCGCTGCCCGGCGTGCGGCAGGTGCGCACCTTCTTCGTGATGAACGAGATCAAGACCGACGGGCTGCTGCCGATTTAGCGTCCTAACCCTCGTGGGGCGCCTGATCGGCCTGCCAGCGCGCGGCGGTGACATAGGGCTCGAGGCTGAGGCGGCCGACGATCTGCTCGAGCGCGGCATCATTGCGGCCGGGGGAGATGAGCTCCGCGCCGACGGCGACCCGGTTGTCGTCGAGATTGGCGCTGTTCAGCCGTTGCAACCGCAGCGCCGCGGCGGTCGCCGCTTGCAGCAGCACGGCGCGGACATGCGCCTCCTCCGCCGCGCGACACTGGACCTCCACCGTGTAGCGCGTCTCGAGCTCGGTCGCGGTGAGCGGTTGACGCTCGATGAAGCGCACCAGCGGGCGCAGCAGCAGATGGGTGAGCACGACGATGGCCGCCGCGATGCTGGCGATGATGAGGGCGCCGCCGCCGGCAAAGGTGCCGACCATGGCCGAGCACCAGAGCGTCGCCGCGGTGTTGAGGCCGCGCACCGAAAGCCCTTCGCGCAGGATGACGCCGGCGCCGAGAAAGCCGATGCCGGAGACGATCTGCGCCACCACCGGCGCGCCGCCGCTGTGGCCGAACATGTTCAGCCCGAAGACGGTGAAGCCGGCCGCGCCGAGCGCGACGAGCGCGTTGGTGCGCAGCCCGGCGATGCGCTGCCGCCATTGCCGCTCGAAGCCGATGATTGCGCCGAGCGCGAGAGCGACGCCGAGACGAAGGGCAACATCGACGAGCATCATCGGCGGCTCCGCTGGCCTCCTGAGGCGCGCGCCCCTGCGGGCTCAAAACGCGAGATGGGCGCGCAGGGAGAAGACGTGCACCGGACCGCGATCCCGGTTATAGGCCGGGTTGTCGATGAACTGATAATCCGCGGAGAGGCTCAGCGGCTTGACGACCTGCCAGCTGTAATAGGTCTCCATGATGCCCTCCGGCGCATAGTTGAGCTGCCCATCGCCGATCACAATGCTGAGACCGCCCGCCGCGAGGAAGTCGCGCTCGGCGTTGGAGAGGAAATTGACGACGCCGGCGAGCCCGACGACGTCGTCGGGGCGGCCCCAGCTGGTGCCCTTGACGCTCGTGCCGAGCGAGAAGCTCTCATCGATGTCGGTATAAGACATGACTTCCTCTTTGCCGTCGTTCCAGCTGTAGCGCGAGAACAGCCCGACATCATCGGTCACGGCTTGCTCGACATTGAGCACGAAGCCGTATTTCGTGCGGTCGCTGCGCGTCGCCGCGATGTCCGTGCCCAAATCCGGGTCCGCCAAGGTGTCGCGGTAGCTGCCGGCAAAGACGCGATTGGCGAAGCCCAAGACCCGGAACTTGCCGGGTTCGGAGAACAGCTGGTAGCGCGTCTCGAGTTCGACGTTGTAGCCGCCATACTTGGCGATCTGCGTCTGGAGATCGCGGTCATTCTGCACTTTCGGCACCAGGAAATAGCCGCCGCGCAGCGCCCAATCCTTCTGGTTCAGCTCGGCCACGAAGCCGTCGGTGTAGCCCTTCTGATCGGCGGCATAGTCATAGGCGCCGGCATCCATCAGCGCCCAATTCATGAACTGGGTGCGCGGATCGTGGCTGTAGGTGTTGTCGTCGAAGAAATCGGGTATCGAGACTTTCCCGGCGGTGACGGTGATGCGCGAGATGTCGACGGTCTCGCCGAGCTGATTCTGATCGGGCTCGAGCGTCTCCTGATCGCCGCCGAGGCCGAAGGTCTGGCGCAGGAACAGCCGCGCTACGTTTGGCTTCGGCGTGTTGAAACCAACCTTTTGCGCCTCGCCGTTGGGGAAGCCGGCGACGCCGAAGGTGTCGCCCACGCCAAAGCCCTGGTTGATCTCGGGATTGAAATAGAGCTCGCCGCCCTCCCAGGGCATGCGCCGGCCGAGAAAGCCGGTGGCGCTGAAGCTCTCCCGGATCTCGCCATGGGACGGCAAGCTGTTGGGGCCCTCGACGGTCGAGGGGAAGCCGGGATAGCCCTGGCCGATAAGAGTCGATTGGAAATGGAGGCTCCAATCCTCGGGTGGGGGCGGCGGCGCGGGCGCGGGCGTCGCACCGGCCTCCTGGGCATGCGCGGCCCAGCCCGAGGCCGCGAGCGCCGCGCCCGCCAGAAATATGCCGAGTTTTCTCATCACCCCCCACCCACCGGCCCGCGCCCGGACATAGCCGAGTTTCTCGTTGTTGGATATGACTGTTCTACGAAGCCGACCGCTGAACACCGGCCCGCGCCGCCCAGGCGCGGGGGGTGGACACCCGCTTCGGCCGATCGTTGGCCGCAACCAGCCCTGCCGCGCCGGGGCAAGCGCCGCGACGCGGCGCCTCCTCCGGCACGATCTCGACAACCCATTTCATCTCGATGCCGCCGGGGGTCCGAACCCAGCTCAGCCGCAGATTCCGCTTCATGACACACCGCCTTTCGCCGCCCGCAGCGGCCCGGGGCGGTGAAGCGG
>JASHUO010000424.1 GCA_030039975.1 Alphaproteobacteria bacterium | reverse complement strand
TATGCGAGCCTCTTCCTCGCCTCGGACGAGGCCTCCTACATCACCGGCACCGAGCTCGTCGTCGACGGCGGCTACCTCGCCCTGTGAGCGGCCAATCCGGCCAATAGCGAGGAGCGAGCGATCGCCAGAGACGGCGCGCTTCGCGCGATGGCGCTAGCGAAGAAGCAGCTCGATGAGGCTCCGCGAGGCGGCGTCGGTAAATGCGTTCGACTCGCCATTTGTCAGGATGATCACGCCTGCCTTGGCGGATGGAACCAAAGCAATCACCGCGCGGAAGCCGGGATTGCCGCCAAAATGATAGATGACATGCGCGCCGTTGACGTCGGCGGTGAACCAGCCAAGCGCGTAATAGAGATTTTCAGCACGTGCGGACGGGGTCCAGTCCTCTCCCACGGCGATCTCGGGACGATGCAATTCCGTCAGCATGTGCGCGGAGACCAGCCGGGGTCCCGAGGTCGTCCCGGTGCCGATCTGCAGCAGCGCATAGCGCGCCATGTCATCGACGCTTGCATTGATACCGCCCGCGGGCGCCAAGGATTCCAAGTACTGGAGACGGCCCCAAGCTACGGGCACGTCGCCCAGGACAGCGTCATGCCGATAGGGTCGGGCTCCGTCTGGCGCCTGCTCCAGGGCACGAGGCCCGAATGAGGCCGTGGTCATCCCGAGCGGCTCGAAGATGTGTATCCGGGTGTACGCCTCCCAGGATCCGCCGGTGATCCGTTCGAGGACGTAGGCCGCAAGGACGATGCATCGGCTACAATACTGAAACCGTGTCCCTGGTTTCGCGGTAAGCGGCATGCTGGCGAACTCGTCAACGATTCCCTCGCGCGTCGGCGGCACCTGAGCGGGCCATTGCTCGTCGGCGGGAAGGCCGCTGGTATGGGACAGCAACTGCCGCAACGTCATGGCTTGAGCGGCTTGCGGATCAGCCAGCCGCAAATCCGGCAGGTATTTTATGATGGGTGTGTCCAGTTCGACCTGCTGCTGATCGACCAGCTGAAGGATGCCGAGCGCCGTGAACGACTTCGAGATAGAACCGATGTTGAAGAGGGTTTTCGTGGTGACAGGAGCATGAGTCGCCAAGTCGCGGAAACCATATCCCCGCTCCAGCACGACCCTGCCGTCTTTGATCAATGCCAGGGCCGCACCCGGGACGTGGTCCGTCGACATGAGCCGGGACATCAAGGCATCGGCAGCCGGAAAGTCGGCCGCTGATGCCGCGTGCGCCGTCATCACAACGGCAAGAGCGATGCTGACCGCGCCAGCCGCGAGCCGACGGTCGCACCGCCTTCCGATGATCGTTTTCACTCGGCTCATCGCATAAAGCTTCCAGCGTGAGAGTGAAGCTTGCGCGGCGGAGGGCGCGGACTTTCGCCTAAGCTTGGCATATTCTGCCAGGAATAGCCGCTATTGGGTCACAGATCATGAGCCGCTTCTGGAGTCCCGTCGTCCATAGCCTTTCGCCCTACGTGCCCGGTGAGCAGCCAAAGGGGGGAGACGTCGTCAAGCTCAATACCAACGAAAATCCGTACGGCCCTTCGCCGCGCGTCCTGGCCGCGATCGCTTCCGCAACGGATCGTCTGCGCCTCTACCCCGATCCGAGCGCGTCCCGCCTGCGCGAAGCGATCGCGGCCCACTACGATGTCGCGCCTGAGGAGGTCTTCGTCGGGAACGGCTCGGACGAGGTTCTGGCTCACACCTTCCAGGCGCTGCTGAAGCATGATGCGCCGCTGCTGTTTCCTGACATCACCTACAGCTTCTACCCGGTCTATTGTCGTCTGTACGGGATCCGCTACGAGGAGGTACCTCTCGATGCCGCGATGAGGGTGCAAATCGCCGACTACCGGCGGCCCTGCAGTGCGATCATTCTCCCCAACCCGAACGCCCCCACCGGCATAGGGTTGCCGCGCGATGCGGTCGCAGCGCTGGTGGCCGAGCATCCCGACCAGATGGTGGTCATCGACGAAGCTTATGTCGACTTCGGTGCCGAGAGCGCGGTATCGCTGATCGCTCGCCACGACAATCTGCTGATCGTCCAGACTCTCTCCAAGTCGCGGGCTCTGGCTGGCCTCAGAGTCGGCTTTGCCATTGGCCAACGGCCGTTGATCGAAGCGCTGGAGCGGGTGAAGGGCAGCTTCAACTCCTATCCCCTCGATGGCCTCGCCATCGCTGGCGCGGTCGCGGCCATCGAGGACGATGCATGGTTTGAGGAGACGCGCGCCCGCATCATCGCCAACCGCGAAGTGCTGGTCCGCGCCCTCTCTGAACTGGGCTTCGAGGTTCTACCCTCCGTGGCGAATTTCGTCTTCGCACGCCATCGCAATCGCAGCGGCGCTTATCTCGCGACGCGGCTGCGAGAACACGGCGTTCTGGTCCGGCATTTCGAGAAGCCCCGAATCGAAGACTTCCTGCGCATCACGGTCGGAACTGAAGAGCAATGCAGCCGCTTGATTGCTCTGGCGCGCCGCCTGGTGTGATCGCGCGCTCACCGCATTCCGCGTGAAGTCGATGAGATCCCGTTTAAAACGTAGATTCAGTCGAGGCGATCGACCTTCGAAATCCGTCGCTGGTAGCCGGTGGGGTCGCCCACGCAGATCACAAGGGCTTCACCGCGTAGGGCCTCCAACTTTTCCTGATGTACACGCCAGCGGCCGTCACGCTGAGCGGCATCGAAGCCGAACACGACCAATCTGACCTTCTGGGCTATCGTAAAGTCTATCTCCTGAGCGGCGATCTGCTTGATGAGCGGCGAACATGGTTGGAGCCGAACCAGGTTCTGGCACACGCGAAGGTATGATGTCTTGATATGCTCCGC
>JASHUO010000423.1 GCA_030039975.1 Alphaproteobacteria bacterium | reverse complement strand
TCGGCGAGCCGGCGGCGCGGCAAATTGACGAAGCCGGTGAGGTAGATGATGTTGAGCTGCGGCTGCAGCGCCTGGGCGCGATCGGCGAGCTCGAAGCCGTTCATGCCGCCGGGCATGACGACATCGGTGATCAAGAGGTCGAAGTGGATGCCCTCCTGCAGCAGCAGGAGGGCGACTTCCGCCGTCGGCACCGCATGAACGAAGAAGCCCTGGTGCTGCAGCGCGCGGCGCATCAGATCGCGGAGCGCGGCGTCGTCATCGACGAAGAGAATGCTGTGCATGACGTCTCTGCTCTGGCGAAGATCGAGCACTCAGTATCGCTCCCGCTCTCGACCCCATTGCGTGGCAATTTTCGGAGGCGCAGGCACAAAAGAGTGAGGGCGGGTTAAGCGGCGTTAACCCTGTGGCGCCCGCTCACGAGCCCTCGAGGGCGGTGCTCGACAAGAGCCGCGTCGGGAAGCCGGCGGCGCTGAGCGCGGCGATGAGCTCGCCGACATGGCGCGGATTGCGCGTCTCGATCACGGCATCGACTTCGGCGAGCTTCACTGGCACGTCCTGGAACAGGCGCTGGTGATAGATCTCGACGATGTTGCCGCCTTTCTCGCCGATGATGGCGGCGATCTTGGCGAGGGCGCCGGGCGCGTCGGAGATCTCGATGCGCAGCCGCACGAGACGGCCGGCGCGCACCAGCTGGCGCTGCAGGATCGAGGCGAGAAGCCGCGCATCGATATTGCCGCCGGAGAGCACCAGCCCGACGCGCTTGCCGCGAAACCGGCCCGGCTCCGCCAGCAGCGCGGCGAGCGGCGCGGCGCCGGCACCTTCGACGACGAGCTTCTCGACATCGACGAGCGTGGCGATGGCGCGCTCGAGCCCGACCTCGTCGGCGAGCAGGATGTCGTCGACCAGCGCCTCGACGATCGGCCGGGTGAGCACGCCCGGCTCCTTGACGGCGATGCCTTCGGCGAGCGTGGTGCCGCCGTTCGGTGCGGGGCAGCGTCCGAGCGCGTATAGCATCGCGGCGTAGAGCGCGCATTGCGCGCCGATGATCGTGATGCCGGGATTGATCGCCTTGGCGGCGACGGCGATGCCGGAAATCAGTCCGCCGCCGCCGATCGGCACGATGAGCACGTCGAGGGCGGGGTGATCGGCGAGCAGCTCGAGCGCGACGGTGCCTTGGCCGGCAATCACCTTGGCGTCGTCATAGGGATGGACCAGGGTGAGCCCTTCGGCGCGCGCGGTTTCGTCGGCGGCGAGCCGCGCCTCGGCGAGGCCGGCGCCGCGCAGGATGACCCGCGCGCCGCAGGCCTCGGTGCGCTCGACCTTGGTGAAGGGCGTGTCGGCGGGCATGACGATGGTGGCGGGGATGCCGAGGCGGCGTGCGTGATAGGCCACGCCCTGCGCGTGGTTGCCGGCCGACATGGCGATGACCCCGGCCTGGCGCTGCGCCGGATCGAGGCTCAAGAGCTTGTTGAGCGCGCCGCGCTCCTTGAAGGAGCCGGTGGGATGCAAGGTCTCGAGCTTCAGCACGATCTCGGCGCCGGTGATCTCGGCGAGCGCCGGCGCCAGGACGGAAGGCGTGCGCAGCACCGCGCCGGCAATCGCAGCGGCAGCGGCGCGGATGTCGTCGGCGGTGACGGGGAGGCTCATGGCGGCGCCAGCACCAGCGTGCCGCCGACCGGTGCGCCGCCCAAGGTGACGTAGGCATCATCGCGCCAGGACAGCATGAGATCCTCGTAGTGGGGCGACAGCACATTGCCGGATTCGCCCGGCGAGATCATGAAGCGCGCGCCCGAGATATCGCCGAGATCGACGATCATGCGCAGACTCGGCCCGAGCACGTCGGCATAGGGCTCGGCGCTGGCGAGGGGCGTTACGCCGCGATCGATGGTGTCGTAGCCGCCATCGGCAGGGATCGTGGTGGCGAAGAGCGAGCGCAGCACCGGCACATTCGCCCAGAAGCGGTTGGTGAATTGCGCCTGATGCGCGCGGCCCCAGCGCCATTCAGACATATCGTTGCCATAGCGGCTGCGCAGCTCGTCAAGGGCGCGTCCCAGCGAGGCGGCGAGCTGATCGGCACAGCTCTCGACTCGCGGCGTCGCGCGGTCGTCGCACCAATCGGGATGCTTGGTGAGGATGAGGCGGATGACGTCGGGATGCATCCCCCAATAATCCTCGAAGGCATCGCCGAGCCGGTCGGCGAAGAGGCTGCGGTTGAGCTCGCGCAGCCAGGCGGCGAAGAGCAGCGGCGCGACATCGTCGCGGTCCATCCGGTCGTTCCAGGCCTTGAGCCGGTCGAGCGCCTTCGCCGCGAGCGGCGAGGGCGGCTTGATGGCGAGCATCAGCGGCAGCAGGTCGCGCGCCATCAGCGACAGCGTATCGGCCTGGATTGCTGCCGAGGCGTCCGGCGATTGCTGCGGCGTCCGGTCGAGCAGCGCATTGATGCGCAGCGCGCGGTTGGGCAGGTCCCAGCCGCGGCCGAGGAAATAGGGATAGCTCTCCGGCACGATCTTGTTGTTGGCGCTGACGATGCGGCCGCTCGGCGGGTTGAAGGCGCTGGGCAGCGCGTCGAAGGGGATGTAGCCCTTCCAGTCATAGTCGCCGCTCCAGCCGGGCGCCGGCATCCAGCCATCGCCCTTGCCGCGGATCGGCACGCGCGCCGGGGCGAAGAAGCCGATATTCCCGTCGATATCGGCATAGACCATGTTCTGCTCGGGCGCGACGAAGTCGCGCAATGCGGCGCGGAACTCGTTCCAATTGCCGGCGCGGTTCATCCCCCAGAGCGCCTGCGGGGTAGGGTCATCGCCTTCGAGAAAGGTCGCCTCCAGCGCCAGAACGGTGCCGGCGGCGAGGTTCGGGGCATAGCCGCCGCCGAGATCGGAGATCACCGGGCCGTGCCGGGTCTCGCGCACCGTAAACACCACGGGCGGCCCGCCGCGCACCAGGATGCGCTCCTGCCGCGTGGTGAACGGCGCGTTGCCGCCGGGCGTCAGGTAGTGCGAAGCATCGGCGGGATCGACGCGCTCGATGAAGAGGTCCTCGACGTCGCTTTCGGTATTGGTGAAGCCCCAGGCGATGCGCTGATTGTGGCCGAGCACGACGAAAGGCTCGCCCGGCGCGGTGACGCCAGCAAGCGTCAGGCTCGGCGTTTCGATCCGCGCCAGATACCAGAAGCTCGGCGCGGAAAGGCCGAGATGCGGATCATTGGCGAGCAGCGGCTTGCCGGAGACGCTGTGCTTGCCATCGACGACCCAGTTGTTCGAGGCGAAGGCCGGGCCGAGGAAAGGCGGCAGCGCATCCTCGATCGCGCCGAGCGGCAGATCCTTCAAGGCGGCGGCGGCGCTGCTCACCACCACCGGCCCGTCGGTCGGATAAGGCGGGTAGAGGATCTGCAGCTCTTCCGGCGTCAGGTGCTGCGCCAGGCGCGCATGCAGCAGCTCCTGGCGCAGATTGCCAGCGAGCTGCAGCGCGACGAGCTTGCCCCAGACCAGCGTATCCGCCGGCTTCCACGGCTCGGGCGAAGCGTTGAGCAGATAGTATTCCGCCGGCAGCGCGCCGCGGCGATGCGCGAGATAAGCGTTGACGCCGGCGGCATAGGCATCGAGGGCAGCGCGCAGCTCCGGCGACAGCAAGGCATATTGCCGCTCTGCCGCGCGATAAACGCCGATGGTGCGCACGAAGCGGTCGAAGGGGAGGGTGGCGGAACCGAACCATTCGGAGAGCCGCCCGGCGCCGGCGCGGCGCATCAGATCCATCTGGAAGAGCCGGTCCTGGGCATGGACGAAGCCCAGGGCGAAGGCGGCGTCACGGTCATTCTGCGCGGCGATCGTCGGAATGCCATCGGCGTCGCGGCTGATGCTGACCGGAGCGGTCAGCCCCTCGAGCGTGAGGTGGCCGCTGCTCAGCGGCAGCGAGGAGCGCAGCCAGAGCAGCGTCCCCGCGACGAGGACGAGCGGCAGGAGCAGCAGGCCGAGCCACCGTCGCCTCATCCCGCCGCTCCGCCCAAGCTGCGCCTCGGTTCAACCCAGATTGAGGATGATGGTCTTCTTCTGGGTGAAATGCTCGAGCATGGCCTCGAGCGAGGCTTCCTTGCCGAGGCCGGAGTTCTTGACGCCGCCATAGGACATGTTCGCTTGCACCACAAGGTTCTGGTTGACCTGGACGAGCCCGGCCTCGAGCCGCTGCGTCGCGTCGAGCGCGGTCTTGAGGTCGCGCGTCCAGATCGTGGCGGCGAGGCCATACTCGGTGTCGTTCGCCTGGCGGATCGCGTCGTCGTAGTCGCGGAACTTGATGACGCAGGTGACCGGGCCGAAGATCTCCTCGCGGCAAAGCTTGTTGTCGTTGGCGATGCCGGTGAAGATGACGGGCTGGACGAAATAGCCGCGCGACAGCTTCTGATCCCGCGGCATCGCCGAGCAGCGCAAGGTCGTGGCGCCCCGGGTCTCTTCGCCGATCTTGATGTAGTTCTGCACCTTGTCGAATTGCTGGCGAGAGATGATCGAGCCGATATCGGTGGCCTCGTCGAGCGGATCGCCCATCTTCATCGCGTCGACCTTGGCCTTGAGCTTGGCGACGAAGGCGTCGTGAATCGAATCATGGACGAAGATGCGGCTCGCCGCGGTGCAGCTCTGCCCCTGGCGGGTGAAGCGCATGCCGATGATGGCGCCGTCGACCGCCTTCTCGAGATCGGCATCGCCCATGACGATCATCGGGCTCTTGCCGCCCAATTCGAGCGTCACCGGGATGAGCTTGTCGGAGGCCATCTTGTAGACGAGCTTGCCGGTCTCGACCGAGCCGGTGAACGTCACCTTGCCGACACTCCTGTGCTCGACCAGCGGCGCGCCGCAACCGGGGCCGTCGCCGGAGAGGATGTTGAGGATGCCCGGCGGCAGCACCTGATTCATGATCTGGCAGGCGCGCAGCACGGCGAGCGGCGCCTCTTCGGCCGATTTCACCACCACGGCATTGCCCGCGACCAGCGCCGGCGCGATCTTCAGCGCCATCAGCAGTAGCGGCACGTTCCACGGGATGATGGCGCCGACGACGCCGATCGGTTCGCGCTGGGTGATGGTGAGCATGCCCGGCTTGAACGGCACGCTCTCGCCTTTGAGCTCGGAGCCGAGCCCGCCATAAAAGACGAGAACATCGGCGAAGACGCCGGCCTCGACCCGGCTTTCGGTGCGGATCGCCTTGCCGGTCTCGAGCGTGATGAGGCGCGCGATCTCCTCGACATGCTCGTTGAGGAGCCGCCCGCAATCCTGAACCAGCCGCCCGCGCTCGCGCGAGGCGAGCTTCGCCCAGGCCTTCTGCGCCTTCTGCGCGGCTTTCACCGCGACATCGACATCGGGCGCGGTGCCTTCGGCGGCATCGCCGATATGCTCCTGCGTCGCCGGATTCACCACCTTGAAGGTGCGGCCCGTCACCGCCGGCACCAGCGCGCCGTCGATCAGCAGCTTGTTCGACAGCTCGCGCGCCAGCGCGCGCGGATCGAGCACGGGCTCCAGCCGGTTCTGCAGCATTTCATTCTCCCGTCGACATGGCGAAGCGTGCCCGGGTTATAGCGCGGCCTCCGGTCGATGGCGAGGGTCCGGGGTGCGGCAGCGCAAGCCGTCATCGCCGCGGCAACGGGGC
>JASHUO010000422.1 GCA_030039975.1 Alphaproteobacteria bacterium | reverse complement strand
AGACGGTAGATCGGGCTGGGCATGGGCTCCCCTCATTGCTGCCGGCGCTGGGCAGGAAGATGGGCTTCACCCCAGGGAGTGGTATGCCAGATCAAGCCGTGCCCGCGCGACGATGAACCACCGCACCGCACGGCTGTTTGTACGGCGGCGGCGAGAGCGCGCGCAGCTCCGCCGCTTGTCTCGGTCCTGGCGCAGGGCACCGGAAAGCTCGTGACGATCATCGGCGCGCTGGTCGCGGTCATGCACGCCGCCGCGGCGGCCCCGCCCCCTTTGCAATGCGGTGTCATCGTTGCCGCGACCTTCATCCTGGAGGATGCGGCGACCCTGCTCTCGGGAATGATGGCCGCGGGCGGCATCCTCTCGCCGGAGCTGGCGCTGCCCTCGCTCGTCGCCGGGATCGCCCTCGGTGATCTGGCGCTCTACGGACTCGGCCGTCTTGCCGCCCTGAACCCTCATTCCCGTTGGCTCGCCGGCCGCAAGGTGCTGCGCGATGCACGGCGCTGGCTCGGGAAGGAGATGTTGGCGGCGGTATGGATGACGCGCTTTGTGCCGGGGACGCGCCTGCCGGCCTACAGCGCCTTCGGCTTCCTCGGCCTGCCGTTCGGGCGTTTCGTCCGATCCGTGATCGGCGCCGTTTTGGTCTGGACGACCCTGTTGTTCTTTGCCGCCTATTTCTTCGGCATATCGGCCGAAAAGCTCCTCGGCCCCTGGTGCTGGCTCGCCGGGCTGGCAATGGCTGTCGTTATTTTCATTTGCGGCCGGGCGCTCCGGTGTCTCAACCTGCGTAGAATGGGGAGAACCGATTGTGAGCGCCCTGAGCTTGCCGACACATCCCAAAGCTGAAACTGCGAGCGCCGGCGCGTCCCGCGCGAGCGACTCGGACGATCTCCTCTCGAGCTTCGAGCTGTGGCCGCCGCTGCTCTTCTATGCTCCGGTGGCAACCCACTGGTTCCGGCTCGCGCTGCGGCACCGCAGCCTGACGCTGCCGAGCCTCGCCAATCCCGGCCTCGAAGGCGGCGGCCTCTGGGGCGAGTCGAAGCGGCGGAGCTTTCGCCGACTCGGCCCGGAGGGGCGGGGCCTGTTGGCGCCGTGGATCAGTGTCGCGACCGCTCGGTCGGTCGCTCCCGTGCTCGCGCGCGCTCTCGCCCGGATGGCGGATGCCGGCATCGCTTTCCCGGCGGTGTCGAAGCCCGATGTCGGCTGCCACGGTGCCGGCGTCCGGCTTGTCCAGAACCCGGCCGAGCTCAGCGACTACATCGCGCGCTTCCCGCGGGCCGCCCGCCTGCTGCTGCAACGCTACGTGCCGCATGAGGGTGAGGCCGGCGTGTTCTATGCTCGCCGCCCCGGCGACGCCCGGGGACGGATCACGTCGCTGACGCTGAAATATTTCCCGTCGGTGAAAGGCGATGGGCGCTCGACGCTCGAGCAGCTGATCCGCGCCGATCCCCGCGCCGGGCGGATGGCGCCGACCTATCTCGCGAAATATGACGCGGCCGAGCGCAACCACGTGCCTCGACCGGGCGAAAGCGTGCGCCTCTGCTTCGTCGGCAATCATTGCAAGGGCGCGATCTTCCGCGACGGCGCTGCGGTCGTGACGCCGGCGATGGAAGAGCGCTTCGACCGCATCGCCCGCGAAATGCACGGCTTCTACTACGGCCGCTTCGATGTGCGCTTTCGCTCGCTCGCGCATTTGCAGCGCGGCGAGGGCTTCGAGATCATCGAATTCAACGGTGCCGGCAGCGAGCCGACCCATATCTGGGACTGTGCGACCAAGCTGGCTTCCGCCTATGCCGCCTGGCGCACGCATCTCGAGCTGGCCTTCGAGATCGGCAAGTCCAACCAGGCGCGCGGGCTCCAACCGGCGACGGCCCGCGATCTCATCTTGCTCTTCCTCAGGCAGCGCCAGCTCATGCGACGCTACCCCTTGGCGCAATAGCACGGCTCGCCGCCGCGCTGCTGAGGGGTCCTGTGATAATCTCTTCACACCACGCGCTCTTTGACATTGTGCAGTGATGTTTCACGTGTTTCGGAACGCTCCCGGTGTACACCGGGGGCGTAGTCCGCTCCCGCCGCAGGTGGTTCGTCCAGAGGCCTTAATGTGCTGATTCTAAAGCTCGGTTCCGAGAATTTCCTTGCCCGCGAAAGCGGGCACCCAGGGAAGCGACCCCCTGGTTTCCGGCTCTCCGCTGCGCTCCGGCCGGAAAGGCGAAACAAGGAGTGAAGCGAACGTTGGAACCGTCTCTCTAACCGACGAGGCTCAAATATTCCCACGCCATGGTCGCGGCGGCGAGGGCGGTAATCTCGGCGACGTCATAGGGCGGCGCCACTTCGACCACATCCATGCCGCGAAAGCGGATGCCGTGAAGCCCGCGCAAGATCGCCTGGGCCTGCCAGGTGGCCAGCCCGCCGATCTCCGGCGTGCCGGTACCGGGCGCGAAGGCGGGATCGAGCGCATCGATGTCGAAGCTGAGATAGGCCGGCGCATCGCCGATCACGTCGCGGATCCTTGCCGCGGTCGATGCCGCTCCGGCCTCGTGCACCGCTTGCGCCGACAGGATCGTCACGCCCTTGCCGACGACCCAATCATGGATCGATCGCGCGACCGGTGAGCGGATGCCGATCTGCACCATGTGTGCGGGATCGACGAGGCGCTCCTCGATCGCATTGTAGAAGACGGAGGCATGGCCATAGCGATTGCCGAACGTGTCCGGCCAGGCATCGACATGGGCATCGAAATGCACCAGCGCTAGCGGGCCCTTGGTGCGGGCGAGCGCGCGCAGCAGCGCCAGCGTGATCGAATGATCGCCGCCCAGCGTCACGAGGTGCTCGATCTCGGCGGCCTGGGCTTCGAGCAGGGCGAGGCTTTGCGGAATGTCGCCGAGCGCCAGCGCGAAATTGCCGATATCGGCGAGGTCGAGCCGTGCCGGCTCGAGCCAGCGCGTGGGGTGATCGCCATCGACCAGCATCCGGCTCGCCTGGCGAATGGCCTGCGGGCCGAAGCGTGCGCCGCTGCGGTTGCTCGTGCCGATATCGAAGGGCGCACCGGCAACGCAATAGGCGGCGTCCTTGTTCGTCCGCGTCACCCCGAGGAAGCCTGGCGTGAGCGCATAAGTGGGTGTCGAGCCCATCGGTGGAGTTCCTTCAGCGGGCGCGGCGATCGTAACAGATCGTCGGCGCCGACGGTCAAACCAATCGCCGCGCCAAGCGTTCTCGCTCAAGCCGCTCTGTCGCCAGAGTGCAACAAACATTCGCTATGACGCGGCGGTCGCGTCCCATTTCGGGCAGGAGAGGTGCTTCGTGATTCCGACGAATGTGTTCCTCAGCAGCGGCGTCGGCGTCCATCGCCATCGCCTCACCGCCTTCGAGTT
>JASHUO010000038.1 GCA_030039975.1 Alphaproteobacteria bacterium | reverse complement strand
GATGACGTCCTGACCGGAGCAGAGTTTCGCCTCGATCGGCGAGGCCCAATACCAGACGCCCTTCCCCTCATAGTTCTGGAGATCGGCGACGACGGGTCGGCGATAACGGGCGCCGGTGGCGATGACGACCGAGCGCGCCCGAATGGCCTGTTCACCCTCGCGCTCGAGGACGAAGAACCCGTCCGCCTTGCGGCAGTCCAAGCGCATGACCTCGCAAGGGATCGCCATCTCCACGCCGAATTTCTGCGCCTGGTTGAAGGCACGGCCGGCCAGGGCTTGACCGGAGATGCCCGTCGGAAAGCCCAGGTAGTTTTCGATCCGGGCGCTGGCGCCCGCCTGTCCGCCGAACGCCCGGGCATCAAGAACGACGGCCGACAACCCTTCCGAAGCGGCATAGACCGAGGTTGCAAGGCCAGCGGGGCCCGCCCCGACGATGGCGACGTCGTAGGCCGCTTTCATCGCGCGCGGTGCCGACATGCCGATCGCGCGCGCGAGCGCGGCCTCCGTCGGGTTGTGCAGGATCGAGCCGTCTGCGGTGACGACCCAGGGAAGATCGCTCAGCGCGGCGGACGAAGATCTGATGAGGCTGGCGGCCTCGGCGTCGGTTGCCGGATCGACCAGATGGTAAGGCTGGCCATTGCGGGACAGGAAGTTCTGCAGGCGGATCACACCGGGCAAGGACGGCGCGCCGACGAGAAGCGGCCCGCCGATCCCGCTCTGGATGAGGTTGACGCGTCGGAGGATGAGCGCGCGCATGATGCGCTCGCCGAGATCGGCTTCCGCGATGAGCAGACGACGCAGCTGCTCCGGCGCAATGACGATGGCCGTCACCTCGCCCTCGGCATGCGCATCGACGAACGAGGCACGGCCGGACAATTGCGCGGTCTCGCCAAGAAAATTTCCCGGCCCGCAATCCATCACCGGCGATACGTGTCCGAGGCCGTCGCGGTGCGTGAGCGCGATCTGGCCGGAGAGGATCACGATCATGCCCGGGCTCGGCTTGCCCGTCTCCGCGATCCGTTCCTTGTCGCCATAGCGCCGCTTCTCGCCGAAGCGTTCAACCCGGGCGATCTCGGCAGCCGTGAACGTCGGAAAGGTCTGCTCGAAACGAGCGCTCTCGCGAGAGAATGCCGTCATCCGATATCTCCGCGGCCAGCATCGATACGCGAAGCGGGCCAGAGGTTGAATCGTCTTGGCCCTCTTGATTTAGCTGCCGACCGCCGGACCTGCAATGCAAGCCAGCGCCGCGGCCGCGTCTGCTGTGTCCGCTCCCCACTCGGGGTCGGGCGAGAACCGTCGCAATTCAGTCGTCTACGGTCGCCTCGGAGATTGTCGTTGCGATCAAAGCGTCGAGCTTCTCGTCGAGAACCTTGGCCGCATTCAAGAGCGGCGGATTGTCTGTGACGACCATCAGGGATGACGGGCGGACATAGGCGATGGTCGCGCCACCTCCGCTCTCCGCCTCTGTGATCAAGATCTCCACCGGCGCGAAGAGGCCGGCAGTGATATCGTGTCGGATCATCGTGATGGCGATCAGGGGATTGCCGAAAACCCAGCGCACGCTCCGTCGATGTATCCCGAACTTCGGCAGCCAACCGCCATGATCGATTTCAGCGAACAACATGAAGCCGCTTGGACCAACGAATCGCTCATTGATGCGGCGGACAAACTCCTGCTGACTGGTCGGCTCCTGCGCAAGCTTCACCACTTCCGGAATATTCGTGTTGCCCATTTGCTCGCGAAGCCGCTTGAGGACGGCATCGAATGACATTCGAGTCTCGACCTCAATCCGAACGCCGCGGAAAGGGACAGTCTTCACATTCATATGTCTCTCCTACCGAAGTTTCGCGTCGGGGGGCCAAAGTTGCTTCGACCGATCGAGACCATCAGGTGGTCCCGACGCGGCCGCAACTCGTCGGCCCACCAATCGGTGCGCCGAGCGCTTGGGCGATGAGCTGGTTGCCGCGTTCCGCATCCATCAAGACGTTGGCGATCAGCGCTCCCCGTAAGCTGGGCCGGACATGGCGGAACATGGCGACGCCCGTCGAGATGGATCGCGCGGTTAGTGCAGAAACAACTTCACATGCTCGAGAAAGACGTCCGCGTGCTGAGATTGCGCTCCATGGCTCGCGTCCGGATACATGATCAGTTGAGCATTGGGCAGGTGCTCGGCCAGCAGGAAGGCGTTGATCGGCATGACCACGACATCCTTGTTCCCGTGCACGATCAGTGTCGGCTGCTGGATCGTGCCGAGCATTGCGAAGCGATCGCTTGCCGGTATGACGCCCCATTCACGGATCGCCGCTAGCTCGGCCAAGGCTGCCTGCTTGGACACTGGCGTATCACGATCGATGCTGCGGCTCTTCAGCCGCTCCATATAGGCGCGGCCCGACGCCTGGCTTGCCTCGCTCCGCGTGAAGAATGCCTTCATGAGCAAGGCCGACGGGTCGTCCAGCTCGTCGGCGGTGAGCTCGTCGAAGACCAGTCCTTCGCCGCCTCGTGGTCCTGTCCCGAGCAGGATGATCCGCCGGAGCAGGTGCGGATGTTCGGCGGCGAGCTGCTGCGCGATCATGCCCCCGAGCGAGAACCCGATGACATCAAATCGGGTCAGGCCTATCGCACGACAGAATGCGACGCAGTGTTGCGTCAGCGCCGCGACGGTCGATGATGTCTCGCCGGATGACCTGCCGATTCCCGGATAGTCGAAAAGGATGACGTCATGCTCCGCGGCTAACCCGTTCGTCACCTTCGGATCCCAGTCGTCCATATTCGCGGCAAAATAATTGCAGAGCAGCAGAGACGTCGCGCCGCGGAGCCCGAAGCGCCGATAGGCGAACTGCACACCTCCAGCCTGCACAAACTGCGTCGGCGCGGTCTCGTGCGTGTCGTTGGGCATTGACCTTTTCTCCACCGGCTTTCACGAAACATCAGCGTCGGCGTCAGATCAGGCTCCTCCTCTCCGCCCGGAACCTCAATCCATCGTCAGGACCATGCGGAAGCGCGCCTTGCCGGCCATCATCTTCGCGTAAGCATCAGCTGCTTTCGCCAACGGCATCGTCTCGATCATGGCGGAAACGCCGCTCAACGCGCTGAAGCGGAGCGTCTCCTCGCCGGTTTCGGGGTCGCCCGTCAAAGCGCCCTCGAGCTTGCGGCTACCGAAGATGAGATCCGTGCCGGAGACTTCGATCGGGTCCGGCGACACCCCAACGATCACCGAGACACCGCCGGGCCGCAACCCCTTGAAGGTCTCGGTGACCGTCTTGCCGCTGGGTGCCGTGACCAAAATCACCTTCGCGCCGCCCAGGGCCTGCAGGGCTTCGGCAGGCTTGCCGGCTGCGCTATCGATGTAGTGATGCGCACCGAGCTTCTTCGCCAGTTCCGCCTTGTCGGCACCGCGGGCGATGGCCGCGACCTCGAAACCCATATGGCGCGCATACTGCACACCTAAATGGCCAAGGCCGCCGATGCCCAACACGGCGACGAGATCACCGGGCTTCGCGGGCGCCTTGCGCAGGGCGCTGAAGGTGGTGAGTCCCGCGCACAGCAGTGGCGCCGCATTGACGGACGAAAACTCGTCCGGAATGGACATCAGGCCGCTCGCCCGGGCGATCAGCCTTTCGGCGTATCCACCGTCGCGATGAATGCCGGTGAATTCCTGATTGCGGCAGTTTACGAGGTCGCCTCCGCGGCAAAATACGCAATAGCCGCAGAAGCCTCCGAGGAAGCCGACGCCGACGCGCTGCCCGACGGCCCAGCCCTGTACATGAGCGCCGAGCGCGTCGATCCGACCGACGGCTTCATGGCCCGGCACCCGCGGCCAGTCGATGGGAAACGCACCCTCCACGGTAGCGGCATCCGAATGGCATACGCCGCAAGCCTCGACGCGTATCCGTACCTCGCCTGGCGCAGGATCGCGAACGGGCTTCCGTACGAGCTCAAGCCGTCCCGGGGCCACGGCCTCTACCGCTTGGTAGGTCGACGCGCTTTCCATCATTCCGTTCCTTCGACCGATACGCCGTAACCAAGGCGGGGTGCACCTACCGCCGTGCCCTGATTTTGCTAAGCTGCTTCGGCCTCTCGGCGGTTTCCATTGCCGGAAGGGTCAAAGTTTTGACCGCGAGGGACAAAGCGATGTCTGGAAGTCCCGCACACGAGATTGGCATCGTCCATTACCCCGGCGCACAGGTGGCATCTATCCTGGGCCTGACCGATTTGTTCGCCATCGCCTCCGCGTGTGCACTCGCTCAACCGCGATCCGGCCAAACCGCGCTTCGCGTCAC
>JASHUO010000421.1 GCA_030039975.1 Alphaproteobacteria bacterium | reverse complement strand
CCCCGCCGAGCAGCATGGCGGTCCCTTCGGCGCCAAGGGCGTCGGTGAGAGCGCAACGTTCGGCGTTTCGCCCGCCATCGCCAATGCGATTCACGACGCCGTGGGCGTGCGGCTTATGGCGCTGCCGTTGACGCCGGAGGCGGTCTATCGCGCGATCCGCGCCGCTGCCGGCGATCCGCTCGGTGAGGAGGCGAGATGAGCGCCGCCACGCGAACCATCCGCTTCACCCTCAACGGAGCGCCGGCGACCGTTGACATCGGCACGCACCAAAGCCTGGTCGAGGTGCTGCAACAGCGCTTCGACCTCTTCGGCGCGCGCGAGAGCTGCGCGCAGGGCCTCTGCGGGTGCTGCACCGTCCTGGTCGACGGCAAGGCGGTCTCGGGCTGTCTCTTCCTCGCCGTCTTCGCCGACGGCGCACAAGTTGAGACGGTCGAGCATCTCGGGGCGGGCGAGCGGCTCGATCCGGTGCAAGAGGCCTTCATCGAGGCCGGCGCCTTCCAATGCGGCTTCTGCACCCCGGGATTCGTGCTCATGACGCGCCAGCTCCTTGACGAAAAACCCGATCCGAGCGACGCGGAGATCGGCCATTATCTTTCCGGGAATTTGTGCCGCTGCGGGACCTATCCTCAGATCGTCGAGGCCGTGCGGCTCGCGGCGAAGAAGCGCAAGGCATGACCACCTCAAACGATGCGACGCAAGGAGACCCCATGACCGGCGCGGAGACCGCTCTTCGAGGCCCCTGGTATCGCAGCCTCAATCGCGACCAATGGTATGCGCTTCTCGCCTCGAACCTGGGCTGGCTCTTCGACGGCTATGAGACCTACGCGCTGATCCTCACCGTCGCCGTGGCGCTCCATCAGCTGCTGCCGCCGGCGCAGTACGCCGAGATTCCGGCCTATGCCGGCACGGTCATCGCGATCACGCTCTTGGGCTGGGGCGTGGGTGGGCTGATCGGCGGCGTGCTTGCCGACTACATCGGCCGCAAGCGCATGATGATGCTGGCGATCCTCGCTTATTCGCTGATGACCGGTCTCAGCGCCATCTCCTGGGATTGGCTCTCTTTCGCCGCGTTGCGGTTTCTCGTCGGCGTTGCTCTCGGCTCGGAATGGGCGACGGGCACGTCGATGACGGCCGAGCTCTGGCCCGATCATGCGCGCGGCAAAGGCGCCGGGCTCATGCAATGCGGGCTCGGCATTGGCTTCTTTCTCGCTTCGCTGATCTGGCTTTTCGTCGGCGCGACCGGTCCCGACGCGTGGCGCTACATGTATCTCATCGGCATCCTGCCGGGTCTCGCGACGCTCTGGGTCCGGCGCGGCATTCCGGAATCGGCTCTCTGGGAGCGCGCGGCCGAGCGCCGGCGCGCGGCGCAGGAGCGCCGGCGCGCCGGCGCGACGCTCCACGCCCACGAGCACGCGCTGACCCGCTTCACGCTGTTCGATCTCTTCGGCCACGCCGAAATCCGACGGCGGACGGTCATCGCTTTCCTGATGTCGCTGACGACGACGCTCGCCTGGTGGGGCATCTCGTCCTGGGTCCCGCCCTATATCGGCTCGGTCGCGGCCAAGGACGGGCTGTCGCCCGCGCAATGGGCGAGCTTCGCCGGCATGGCCTATAATGTCGGCGCGATCGCCGGCTACGCCGGTCTCGGCTTCCTGGCGGATGCTTACGGGCGCAAGCCCGTCACCATCCTCTTCTTCGCCATGTCGCTGCTGCTGACGCCGGTGCTGTTCCTGTGGACGCACGCTCTCGGCTTGCTGCTGCTGGTCACCTGCGTCAACGGGTTCTTCAGCCTCGGTCAGTATTCCTGGATGCCAACCTGGCTTCCCGAGCTCTATCCGACGCGGATCCGCGCAACCGGGGTCGCCTTCGTGTTCAACGCGCCGCGCTTCGTCGCGTTTCTGGGTCCGCTGCTCGCCGGGACCCTGATCGTGCACTTCGGCGGATACGGGCATGCGGCCGTGATCGTCGCCAGCATCTATGTGCTGGGCCTTCTCGCGGCCCCGTTCCTGCCGGAGACTCGCGGCACGACGCTGCACGCGGATTGACCGCGGCGGGTCCGGCGACCTTCAACCGGACGACGCGGCCGATCCCGGCACCCCGCTTTACGCCGCCGCTCGCAGCCGTCGCAGAGCGGCGATGGTGCGGGCGCAGGCTTGCGCCGCTTCGGCGCCTTTCACGACGAAATGCTCGCGGAAGAAGCGCTGATGCTCGTCATGGGCGTGAAAGCGCTGCGGCGTCAGCACCGCCGAGATGACCGGCACTTCGGTGTCGAGCTGAACGCGCATCAGCCCGGAAATCACCGCCTCGGCGACGAATTCGTGACGGTAGATGCCGCCATCGACGACGAGGCCGCCGGCGACGATTGCGGCGTAGCGGCCGCTCTTGGCCAGCAGCTTCGCCTGCAATGGAATCTCGAAGCTGCCCGGGACCTCGAAGAGATCGATGGCGCTTTCGGGATGACCGAGCTTCGCCATCTCGGCGGTGAAGGATTGCCGGCAGCAATCGACGATGTCCTTGTGCCAGCCGGATTGAACGAAGGCGATGCGCTCGCCTTTGCCGCTTCCGGTGATGTCGTGTGCATGGCGCTGATTCATGGTGGCTCCTTTGCCTTGGGACCAGAATCAGGGCGTGAGACGCTCGACCCTCGCGGCACGCCAAAGCGCGACGCCAAGCCGAAGCCATCCCGCTCTCTTTCTTCCGGACTGTGACCGTCGGCGCCGGATTGGAACCGGCTCTGCTGACCCTGCCGAGATTGCCTCGCCAGGCGCTCGCGGGCTCGTGCGATTGCTCGCCTTCACCGCCGGTGGGGACTTCCACCCCGCCCCGAGAACGTTGCCGCCCGGATCTCGGGCAGCGCTCGATCATCGCTTGCCCATCGTCTCCTGGCAATTGCGTTGGACGCCGGGGTCCTATGCCCGAAGCGGAAATCTGCGCGGCGTCGAAAAAAAGGGGACCTGAAAAACGGTCCCCTCGTCTCTTTG
>JASHUO010000420.1 GCA_030039975.1 Alphaproteobacteria bacterium | reverse complement strand
GCCCGAGACCGCGAGGAAGTTCGCCGGCGGCAGCGGGTCGCCGGCAGCCGCGGGGCCAAGCTGGGCACGCTCCCGGCCAAGGGCGGCGTACGCCTCCCGCGCCATCGCCGCCCCTTGGGTATCCGCAAAGTAGCGCGCGTTGGGGACGCCGCCGAGCACGGTCGCCTGCTCGGTGAGCGCCGCCGGCACGGCATCTTTCCGTTCCGGCGCAGCGCATCCGGCGAGCGCCGTCGCGAGCGCAAGCGCAGCCAGGGAATGTAGCGGCAGAAACCTCGGTGACGGTCGTTGGAAAAAGCTCATGGATGCTGCTCGTTCTCAACGGCGCGGCTTAGGCCGGGCCGCTTTCAGCGCGAGGATCTCGTCGACTGAGTTTACTTCTCTTGCGGTGGTTTGAGCGCGTAGCGAAACGCGGCCGGCACCGTCATCGTCGGTGACGCCTCGCATTGTTTCATGACTTTGCCGATATTGTCCTCGATCTTGCTCACGTCGATGACGTGAATATTGGCCTTCGCCGCCAGATAGCCGTAGTAAAACATCACCGCCGACGCGCGGTCATCGTCGGAGGCGTGGAGAAGATCGGAACAGCGCACGCGCTCGACGTCCCACTTTTTGGGCGCGACTTGCGCGTCGGAGGGCGTATGTTCCTGCGCCGCAAGCGGCCCCGCGAACGCAGCAAGGCAAAGGGCGACGGCGACGCTTGCGAGCTTCATGACACTCCCCATCAATAGCATGCGCCGGAACGGCGAGCGGACGCGCGGCGGGCGATTCCAGCCACCCCGCCGACCCCAGCCCCGATCGCCGCGCCCTTCCCGGCATTGCCGCCGATCGCGCCGCCGACCGCGCCGAGCGCCGCGCCACGGGCAGCGCCGCGCAGCGGCGTTGACGTTACGGCGTAACAGGGTGGCGGCGCGGGCGCGGGCTGCGGGTAATAGCCGGGCGGCGGCGCCGGCTGCGGGTATTGACCCATGGCCGGGCCTGCGCAGATCAAAAACGCGGTCCCGAATAGGAGGGCAATGCGCGGCATTCTGCTTCCCCTTCCCGTCCAGGCTCGATAGTGCAGAAGGCCCGGTCGCGGAGGTATCGGGTCTAGTCCCGATAAGGCTGGCAACAGGTTGGGATCGCACGGCGGACTTTGGCCTGTAGCGAGCGGTACAGCTACGAGGTGATTTGTCCGGGGGACAATTCGACCGATCGTTCCGCTGCTCTGATCCTTCGGCAAAATACATCGGCGCTTCGGGGCTCCCGCTGAAAACAGCGCGCGGCGCCTTCCGTTAGAAGGGATAGGATGGGGGAAGGAGTGCGGATCATGGCCCATAAGAATGCGTTCTACGCACAGTCCGGCGGGGTCAGCGCGGTGATCAACGCCTCGGCCTGCGGCGTCTTGCAGACCGCGCGCAAACATTCGGCTGAGATCGGCAAGGTCTATGCCGGGCGCAACGGCATCGTCGGCGCGCTGACCGAGGATCTCATCGACACCAGCCTCGAGTCCGAAGCCGCAATCGCCGCGCTCAAGCACACCGCGGGCGCCGCGTTCGGATCCTGTCGCTACAAGCTCAAATCGCTGCATGAGAATCGCGCGCAGTACCAGCGCTTGATCGACGTCTTTCGGGCGCATGACATCGGTTTCTTTTTCTACAATGGCGGCGGAGACTCGCAGGACACGGCCCACAAAGTCAGTCAGATGAGCGCTGACCTGGCCTATCCGATCGTCTGCATCGGCATTCCCAAGACCGTCGACAATGACCTGCCGATCACGGACTGCTCGCCGGGCTTTGGCTCGACCGCGAAATATGTCGCCACCGCGATCCGCGAAGCGGCGTTCGATCTGGCCGCCATGAGCGCGACCTCGACCAAAGTGTTCGCCCTCGAAGTGATGGGCCGGCATGCGGGCTGGGCGACGGCGGCTTGCGCGCTCGCCGCCGATCGGGAAGGCAGCGCCCCGCATATCTTGCTGCTGCCCGAAATCGTCTTCGATGAGCGCCGGTTCCTGGCCAAGGTCGAGGAGACATTGCAGCGCCGCGGCCATTGCGTCATTGCCGTGTCGGAAGGGATCAAGGGCGCGGACGGCGAATTCCTGGCAGCGGGCTCGAAAGACGCTTTCGGCCATGCCCAGCTCGGCGGGGTCGCGCCCGTCATCACCGGGCTGATCGGCGCCAAGCTCGGCTGCAAGTGCCATTGGGCGGTTCCCGATTACCTGCAGCGATCGGGGCGCCACATCGCGTCGGCGACCGATCTCGAGCAGGCCTACGCTGTCGGTCGCGCGGCGGTGGAGTTCGCCCTCGCCGGAAGCAACGCGGTGATGCCGGCCATCCGCCGGCTCAGCGATGCGCCCTATCGCTGGGACATCATCGCCGCGCCGCTCGCCGAAATCGCGAACCAGGAGAAGTTCTTGCCGGCCGACTTCATCAGCGCCGACGGCTTTGGCATCACCGAGGCGGCCCGCCGCTACTTGGCGCCGCTCATCCTCGGCGAGGCCTATCCGCCCTTCAAGAACGGCCTGCCCGACTACGTGACCTTGCAGAACGTGCCCGTGCCCAAGAAGCTGGCCAGCAGCTTCGCGGTTTGAGAACAATGATCCGCCGCTATCCCTGCCGCGCCTCGCGTGGCTGAGCCGCGGTCCATCGACCAATCCGCCGCGCCGTCGCGGCAGAGCTTGCTTGCCTTGGGCTGGCTCAACTTCTTCCTCTCCGGCATGCAGAGCGCCTTTGGCCCCGTTGCTGCCGCCTATCTGGCGGCACAGCAATGGAGCGCCAAGGACATCGGCTTCGTTCTCAGCATCGGCAGCGCCGCCACGTTGGTCAGTCAGATCCCGGGCGGCGAGCTCCTGGACATTGTGCGATCAAAACGGCTGCTGGTCGCGATCAGCGCGGTCACCGTGGCCTCGAGCATTCTGATCCTGCGCCTCTGGCCCAGCTTCCCTCTGGTGACCCTCGCGCAAGTGCTGCAGGGCTTGACGGGCGGCATTCTCGCGC
>JASHUO010000419.1 GCA_030039975.1 Alphaproteobacteria bacterium | reverse complement strand
GCTCGATTTCGCCGGCAGGCCGACCTCGGCATGCACGCTTCCGACGGCGCCGCGCCGCGAGGCTAAAGCAGCATACGCTGCGTGATGAGCTCCTTGCCGCCGTAGCCCGCGAGTTCGACGAGGCGGCGCCGGTCATAGATGATCAGCATCTTGTTCTCGATGCGCGCCAGCTTGTCGTCGCGGAGCTTGGTCAGCGTGCGGTTGAGGTGGATCATCGACAATCCGGTCGCGTCGGCGATGTGCTGACGCTGCAGCGGGAAGGGGCACATCGTGCCCTCGGCAAGCTCGAGGCGGCGCAGCCGATCGAAGGTCTCCAGCATGAGATAGCCGATGCGCTGCAGCGGCTTGCGGCGGCCGAGCAGCGCCAGGCGCACATCCGCTCGATGCTCCTCCTCGACGCGCCAGCGCAGCAGATCGAGCGTCAGATCGATGTGCCGCCGCAGCAGCTCCGTCAGCGGATAGCCGCCCAGAACGCAGAGGCTCACCGGGGTCAAGCTCTGCACCGAATGCCGGATCGTGCCGAGCAGCGCCGAAGAGAGGCCGATGATGTCGCCGGGTAGCACCAGATCCAAAATCTGCCGCCCGCCGCCGGAGAGCCGCGCGTAGCGAAAGGCCCAGCCCTCATAGAGCGTGTACAACGCGCCCCCGACTTCGCCTTCACGCACGATGTCGTGCTTTGCCGGCAAGGTGACATGATCGGCCTTCAGCGAGGCGACCGCAGCGAGCTCGTCGGTGCTGAAGGGTCGATAGCACGCTCGCGTCCGCAGTCGGCAATCGATGCAAGGCACGTGCATGGTGATGCTGACCCGCGCAAACTGGGCGTGCCCAGTAACATATAGAGATCAATGCCTTAGCCAAGGGTAGAAATTGTAAATAGCGCTGCCGAAGGGGCAACCAAATGGCTACGGCTGCACCAAATGGTGAAACATCGCAAAGCGCGTGGCGGCGCAATCGCAAGCGGCGCTGGCGGAGCTTACACCTATGAGCGATGCCGGGCGAATGCCTCACCCGAAGGAGACAAGGCGGCGCGGCCTTACTTGGCTTCGTAAAGCGCGAGCAGCGCGTCACCATAGGCGTGGCGGATGGCGTGCCGCTTGATCTTGAGGGTCGGCGTCATCTGGCCATTGGCGGTGGTGAAGGGCTCGCGCGCGAGGATGAAACGCCGCACGCGCTCGATCGGCGAAAGCTCGGCATTGACGCGCGCCACCGCCGCGCCGATGACGCGGTGCAGCTCGTTATCCTGCGCCAGCTGCTCGAGGTCGGGCTTGACGCCCCGACGCACCGCGAAGCTGTCGAGAAATTCGAGATGCGGCACGATAACGGCAACGAGATAAGGCCGCCGGTCGCCGAACACCATGGCCTGGCCGATCTCGGGCTGCAGCGTGAGATAACCTTCGACGCGGGCCGGGGAGAGCATGTCGCCGCCGGAATTCTTGATGAAGTCGCGCTTGCGGTCGGTGATCTTGATGTAGCCGTCGCCGTCGAGCTCGCCGACATCGCCGGTATGGAGCCAGCCCTCGCGCAGCACGCGCCCCGTCGCCTCGGGGTCGTTCCAATAGCCTTTCATCACCAGCTCGCCGCGGACCAGAATCTCGCCATCCTCGCCGATCCTGACCTCGACGCCCTCGAGCGGCGGCCCGACCGTGTCGATCTTGATGCGCTTGGGCGGGTTGACGCTGATGACGGGCGACGCCTCGGTCTGGCCATAGCCCTGCAGCAAACGGACGCCGAGCGCGAGGAAGAAGCCGCCGATCTCTGCATTGAGCGGCGCGCCGCCCGAGACCATCGCCTTGAGCCTGCCGCCGAAGCGCTGGCGCACCTTGCGGCGCACCAGCAGCTCGGCGGCGACATCGAGCAGGCGATCGCCGGGGGCGAGGCTCCGGGCTTCGTCGAGGCGCCTGCGTCCGAGGCGCAGCGCCAGCTCGAAAAGCCGGCGGCGCAACGGGCTTTGCCGCTCCATGCCGCGCAGGATGCGCTGATGCATGGTCTCATAGAGCCGCGGCACCGCCGTCATGATGGTGGGGCGCGCCTCCTGCATGTTGGCCGCGAGCGTCTCCGCCCCCTCGGCGAAGTAGATCTCGGCGCCAAGCGAGATCGGAAACATCATCCCCGCCGTATGCTCGTAGGAATGCGACAGCGGCAGAAAGCAGAGAAAGACGTCGTTGCCGAGACCGATCGTCTGCAGCAGGCGAGACGCGCCGAAGCAATTGGCGAGGATGTTGGCATGCGTCGTCATCACCCCCTTGGGCACGCCGCCGGTGCCGGAGGTGTAGATGAGGCAGGCGATATCATCGCGGCGGATGGAGGCCAGCATGGCATCGACCTGATCGGCCGACTCGGCGCCGCGCGCCATCACCTCCTGCCAGGAATGGACTTCGGCATGAGAGAGCTGGCCTCGGGTCAGCGGCTCCATGGTGATGATGGCGCTGATCGTCGAGATCTGATCGGCCGCCGGCATAACGCGATGGGCGATCGCGGCGGTCGAGACGATGACCGCCTTGGCGCCGCTGTTCGACAGCAGATGGCGATGGTCCTCGACCGTGTGCGTCGTATAAGCGGGCACGGTAACGCCGCCCGCGGCCATGATGGCGAGGTCGGCGATCATCCATTCCGGACGATTCTCGGCGACAAGGCCGACGCGGTCGCCACGCCCTATGCCGAGCGCGCCGAGGCCGCGGGCAAGACGCCGCACCTCCTCGGCCGCTTCGCGCCACGAGGTCGCACGATAGCGCCCGTCACGCTTCGCCCAGAGGAATGGCCGGCCCCCCTTCTTCGCCGCCCATTCGAAGAACATGGCGGCGAGATTGGGACAGGTATGATAATCCATGTCTCCCCCTGCTCCGGCGTCATCGGGCGCCGCGGCGCCGGTTGCCGCTGTTGTACGGGTTTTGCCGCTCGGGCGGAATACCCGGCCGGTTGGCGTTTGGAAGGCCGCAGACCATATGCTGGGGCGGAAATGACGAGGAGAGGGTGATGACGTCGCAGTCGCAGAGCAAGGCCACCACCGCCGCAGCACCCGAGGCCGCGCTCGGGCCGTTGCCGGAATGGGATCTCGGCGATCTCTATCCCGGACGCGACAGCGCCGAGCTGAAGCGCGATCTGGCGCGGACGGAGGCGGATGCGGGCGCCTTCCGCGAGCGCTACGAAGGCAAGCTGCAGAGCCTCTCGGGCGCGGCGCTGGGGGCCGCTATCGCCACCTATGAGCGGCTGCAGGAGACTCTCGGCCGGATCATGAGCTACGCCTATCTCGTCTATGCCGGCAATATGGAAGATGCGGAGATCGGCCGCTTCTTCCAGAACATGCAGGAGAAAGTCAACGCCATCTCGACCGTGCTGCTGTTCTTCACGCTGGAGCTCAACCGCATCGAGGATCGCGACCTCGAACAGAAGCTCGGCGCGCCGGAGCTCGCTCACTACGCGCCGTGGCTGCGCGACACCCGCGCCTTCCGGCCGCACCAGCTCAGCGACGAGCTCGAGAAGATGCTGCACGAGAAATACGTCGCCGGCCGCGCCGCCTGGACGCGGCTCTTCGACGAGACCATGGCGGCGTTGCGCTTTTCCATCGACGGCAAGGAGCTGACCAGCGCCGAAGCGCTGCACCTGCTCTCCGAGCCCGATCCGGAAAAGCGCAAGCGCGCCGCCAAGGCGCTGGGCGAGGTCTTCGGGCGGAATGTGCGGCTCTTCGCGCTCATCACCAACACCCTCGCCAAGGACAAGGAGATCGAGGATCGCTGGCGCAAATTCCCGCACCCGATCTCGTCGCGCAACCTCGGCAATTTCGTCGAAGACGAGGTGGTGGACGCCCTGATCTCGGCCGTGCGCAGCGCTTTCCCCGCGCTCTCGCATCGCTACTATCGGCTCAAGGCGAAATGGTTCGGCGTCGAGCGGCTCGCCTATTGGGACCGCAATGCGCCGCTTCCCGAGCAGGACGACACGGTCGTTCCCTGGCCCGAGGCCCAGCGCATCGTGCTCGGCGCCTATGCCGCCTTCTCGCCGGAGCTCGCCGCCATCGGCCGGCGCTTCTTCGAGCAGCGCTGGATCGACGCTCCGGTGCGGCCGGGAAAGTCGCCGGGCGCCTTCGCCCATCCGACCGTGCCGAGCGCCCACCCCTATCTCCTGCTGAACTATCTCGGCAAGACGCGCGACGTCATGACCTTGGCGCATGAGCTCGGCCATGGCGTGCATCAGGTGCTGGCCGGCCCGCAAGGCCAGCTCATGGCGGACACGCCGCTGACCCTGGCAGAGACCGCCTCCGTCTTCGGCGAGATGCTGACCTTCCGCGCCATGCTCGCGCGCGAGAGCGAGCCGCGCCGGAAGAAGGCGATGCTGGCGCAGAAGGTCGAGGACATGCTCAACACGGTCGTGCGCCAGATCGCCTTCGTCACGTTCGAGATGCGCGTCCACGACGCGCGCCGCCAAGGGGAGCTGACGCCCGAGCAAATCTCGGCCATCTGGCTCGACGTGCAGCGCGAGAGCCTCGGCCCCGCAATCCGCTTCGAGGACGAATATCGCTGGTACTGGACCTACATCCCGCACTTCATCCACACGCCGTTCTATGTTTATGCCTACGCCTTCGGCGACTGCCTCGTGAACTCGCTCTATGCCGTCTACGAGGGCGCGCACGAAGGCTTCGCGCGGAAATATCTCGACCTGCTCCGCGCCGGCGGCAGCAAGCGCCACAAGGAGCTGCTGGCGCCGTTCGGGCTCGACGCGTCCGATCCGGCCTTCTGGCAGAAAGGCCTGTCGGTGATCGCGGGCTTCATCGACGAGCTCGAGGCGATGGGCTGAGCCTTGGCGCAAGAGGAAGATTCCCTCGGCGGGCGGATGCGCCGCTATGTGCGCGTCTCGACCGCGATGGGCGGCTTGGCGGCGCGGCTGGCGGGCGCGCGGATCGGCGTGCCGCTCGACCGTTCGCGCCACGCCGCCGACCTGAAGGAGGCGTTGGGCGGCATCAAGGGGCCGCTCATGAAGGTGGCGCAGCTTCTCGCCACCATCCCCAACGCCCTGCCGCAGGAATATGCGAACGAGCTGGCGGCGCTCCAGGCGAACGCGCCGCCGATGG
>JASHUO010000418.1 GCA_030039975.1 Alphaproteobacteria bacterium | reverse complement strand
GGGCCGCCCACCGCCGAGAAGCGCCGGCGCCCGCCGCAGCCGAGCCTCGCCGAGCTCGAGCAGGCGGCGTCAGAGACCATGCCCGAAGCGGCGCTGGAGGTGATCCGCGAAGGGCTGCGCCGGCTCGCCGCCTATCAGGATCGGCGCTATGCGCGGCTCTATTTCGACCGCCTTGCGGCGATCCGGGACGCCGATACGGCAGCCGGCGCCGGCGGCGCGCTGCTGCGCGAGACGGCGCGTCACCTCGCGCTCCGCATGTCCTTCGAAGATGTCATCCGTGTCGCGCAAGCAAAGATCGACCCGGCCCGCTTCGCGCGCATCCGCCGGGAGCTGCGGCTCGGAGCCGACGAGCCGCTCTCGATCGTCGATTTCTACAAGCCCGGCATCGAAGAGCTGTGCTCGATCCTGCCGCCGCTGCTGGCGCGTCCAATCCTCGCCTGGTCGGCGCGCCGCGGCTGGCTCGGCAAGGTCTATTGGGGAATGACGGTCAAGAGCAACTCGGTCCTCGGCTTCCTGCGGCTGAAGCTGCTCGCGAGCCTCCGCCCCTGGCGCCCGCAGAGCCATCGCTATCGCGAGGAGCAGGCGCAGATCGAGGCCTGGCTCGCGCTCATCGCCGAGGCGGCGCGGCGCTCCGCCGGTCTCGCACTCGAGATCGCGGAATGCGCACGGCTGATCAAGGGCTATGGCGATACGCATGCGCGCGGCCTCGCCA
Source organism: Alphaproteobacteria bacterium (assembly GCA_030039975.1). Taxonomy (GTDB): domain Bacteria; phylum Pseudomonadota; class Alphaproteobacteria; order ATCC43930; family CGMCC-115725; genus DAHUYF01. Next base: position 8,682 of record JASHUO010000418.1, on the reverse strand, counting down.
ATTTCCGCAAGATCGAAACGCGGTTGATACGCCCGGCGCTGGCCGGGCGCTACGCCGTCACGACCGCGATCGACGCCGTGGCAGCGGCGCGGGTCGCGGCGCTCGCGGATCCCGAAGGCGAAAGGCTCGATCGGACGCTGGCCGAGATCGAAGAGCGGGCGCCGGGGAAGCTCGCTGCGGAGTAATTGCGGGTGCGGCGGCACCGCCGCCGCGCGGAGAGGCCTATTGGCCCATTGCGATCGTGCAGGCCTGGCCCGGTTGATAGCCGCAATTGAAGACGCTGGCGACGTGCTTCCAGGAAAGATCAGGCAGCGTCGGGGCGACATAGGTCTTGCTCAGCGCGGTCTGGCTCATCACCAGCGCCGTCACGATCAACAGCACGCCCAGCAGACCGACGGAGTCCTCGTCCATCACACGCCTCATGCGACGTTACAGGGCGAGTGATACAGGGCGCGGGTTAAGTCGAGGTGAATAAAGGCTGCAATTTGACGGAAGCTTTAACGTCTCGTTGACCATGGCTTGACCCCCGTCCCGGCACCCCGGAGACTGGGCCGAGGCGCGGCGAGAGCCGCGATCGAGGAGAGGGCGATGGCTGGCATGAGCGACCGCTACGCGCGTTATCAGCGCCTCAAATTTGCACGACCGGCCGAGCGCGTGCTCGAGATCATCCTGGACAATCCCGGCAAGCTGAACGCGACCGACGCGGTGATGCATGCCGAGCTCGCCGAGATCTGGCGCGACGTCGATGCCGATCCCGACATCAACGTCGCGCTGCTGCGCGGCGCCGGCAAAGCGTTCTCGGCCGGCGGCGATCTGGCCATGGTGGAAACCGTGACGCGCGACTTTACCGCGCGCGCCCGCGTGTGGAAGGAGGCGCGCGATCTCGTCTACAACATCGTCAACTGCAACAAGCCGATCGTCTCCGCCATGGAAGGCCCGGCGGTGGGCGCCGGGCTGGTGGCGGGGCTGCTCGCCGATGTTTCGGTCGCGGGGAAGAGCGCTCGCATCATTGACGGCCATACCCGCCTCGGCGTCGCCGCCGGCGATCACGCCGCCATCGTCTGGCCACTGCTCTGCGGCCTCGCCAAGGCGAAATACTATCTGCTGCTCTGCGAGCCGCTGTCCGGCGAAGAGGCGGAGCGCATCGGCCTCATCGCGCGCGTCGCCGAGGACGGCAAGGCTTATGAGACGGCGCTTGCCATCGCCGAGCGGCTTGCCGCCGGCGCGCCATCGGCGGTGCGCTGGACCAAATACGCCCTCAACAACTGGCTGCGGCTCGCCGGACCGAGCTTCGATACCTCGCTCGCACTGGAATTCATGGGCTTCACCGGGCCGGAAGTGCAGGAAGGCCTTGCGTCGCTGCGCGAGAAGCGCGCGCCGGTGTTTCCCAAGACGAGCCCGGTTTAGGAGCTTCGACCGAGAATGGTCCGCTCCCGCCGCGCCGCGTTCGGCGCTCTTGTCGCGGCGGCGCTGATCTCGGCGTCGATCGCTAACGCGGCGGAAGACTGCGGCGAAAGCGACGGCGATTGGCACGCCGGCAGCGCGATCTATCACCAGACCTGCGTTGCCTGCCACGGCGAGGACGGCCACGGCGTCCGCGCCGGCGTGCCGGACTTCACCACCGGCGTGATGGCCTATTCCGCCGGGTCGCTGTCGCGACATATCGAAAACGGCTTCCAGGTGCCGGGCCGGCCGCTCGCCATGCCGCCCAAGGGCAACAATCCGGCGCTGACCGACGAGGACATCCGCAACGTCCTCGCCTATCTGCACCATGCCTTCGGCTGCGGATAGCGCGGAGCTGCACGACGATCATGCGGGTGTGGAGTGAGTCTGCTCACTCGTGCGCCGAGTGCCGCAGCGGTTCGGGCTGCTTTCGGGATGCGCAGCATTCGTGGCAAATACCGCGCATTCACCCGGCTAATTTTCACAACCTCTTCACCACTTCGGCCGAGCATGCCGGCGCATGAGCCAGTCTTCGGATAACGGGGTGGCGGCGCTCGCCGGTTGCATCGAGACGCCCTGTCTCCGGCAGCTTTACATCTACTGGGAGCAGCGGCGCGGCGAGCGCAGGTTCCCGGCACGGCGCGACCTCGATCCGCTCGATTTCCGCTCGGCGCTGGGCCACATCACCCTGATCGACGTGCTCTACGAGCCGCTGCGCTTCCGCTTTCGTCTGCACGGCACCGACCTCGTCCGCCGCGCCGGCTACGACATGACCGGCAAAATGATCGAGGAGCTGCCCAATCCGACGAACCGCGCCACGCTGATCGAGCGCTGCCGCGCGCTGGTTGAGACGCGCCAGCCGATCAGGATCGCCGATAAGCGCCCGCTCGGCACGCGAGTCTATGGCTATGAGGCGGTCTGGCTGCCGCTCGGCGAGAATGGCCTCACCGTCACCATGCTGATGGGCGGTCTCGTCTATCGCGACTCGCGCGCCGCGGGACCGTTCAACGAGCAATCGGGAACCGCGGCCTAAGCCACGCGTTTTCGGAACATTCAGTGAACGATTGCGGCGCGTAGAACCGCCGCAGGGGATGATGGCGGCGCTTGTGGCCTAAATAGAGACACCGTGGCACTCTCGGCGACGCGCTGGACCCCGTGCGATCGGGCGCGCGATGCCTCAGAGCGATGCCAGCCGTTGCGCCGCGGCGAGCGGCGTGCCAAGGACAATGGATGGCATGACGGGCGCGCCCGACCGCGCGGCGATCGGTGGATTCCGATGAGGGTGAGGCGGCGGCGGAAACGGAGCAGTCGTGTTGCAAGTAGATCGTCATGGATGATCGGCCGAGTAATCTGAGAGCGCGCGAACCGCGGACCGCGCCGCCGGCGGTGCGACGACCGCTGTGGCGACGCGCGCTTTGGCCGCTGATCGGGGTGCTGGTGGTGGCGGCGCTCGCCTGGGTCGTGCTGCGGCCCCATCCGCAGCCGGTGCGTACCGGCCGCTTTGCCCTCTCCGGCGCCATGCCGGTGGTCACGGCGACCGCCCAAAAGGGCGACATGCCCGTGACGCTCAACGCGCTCGGCACGGTGACGCCGCTGGCGACCGTGACGGTGCAGACCCAGGTCGCCGGCCAGCTCACCGAGGTCGGGTTCCAGGAGGGCCAGGAGGTCACCAAGGGCGATTTCCTGGCACAGATCGATCCGCGCCTCTATCAGGCGGCGCTGGATCAAGCCCAGGGAACGCTGCAGCGCGACGAGGGCATCCTGGCCGAGGCGAAGATGGATCTCGCGCGCTATCAGAAGCTCGCACAGCAGAACTCCATCGCGCGCCAGCAGGCCGAGGACCAGGTCTACGTCGTGCAACAGGGCGAGGGCACGGTGAACCTCGACAAGGCGGCGGTCGAGACGGCCAAGGTCAATCTCGGTTACACCCGCATCACTTCGCCGGTGACCGGACGCGTCGGCCTGCGCCTGGTCGATCCCGGCAACTACGTGCAGGTCGGAAACGCCACCGCGAGCGCGACCGCCAGCAGCATCGGCACCGCCACCGGCATCGCGGTGATCACGCAGATGAAGCCGATGTCCGTGATCTTCTCGCTGCCGGAGGACAACCTGCCGGCGGTGCTGAAGCGCGTCGGCGCCGACGCCAAGCTGCAGGTAACGGCGTTCGACCGCAGCGGCCAGACCAAGCTCGCCACCGGCGTGCTGGAAACGCTTGACAACCAGATCGACCCGACGACGGGCATGCTCAGGTACCGCGCCATTTTCGACAACAATGACGAGATGCTGTACCCGAACCAGTTCGTGAACGTTCAGCTCCTGCTCGATACCATGACCGGCGCCACCGTGATCCCGACCGCCGCAATCCAGCGCGGAGCGCCCGGAACCTTCGTCTACCTGCTGAAGCCGGACGATACGGTCACGGTGCAGAAAGTGACGCTAGGGCCTGGCGACGGTCAGGACGTTGCCGTCACGGCGGGGCTGGCGCCGGGGGCAGAAGTCGTGGTCGACGGCGCCGACAAGCTGCGCGAAGGCGCCAAGGTCAGACCCGTGAAGCCGACAGCCCCCTCCCCCTCCGCCACGGCGCCGGCCGCGGCCCCAGGGCAGTCCCCGTCATCGCCGGCGACCGATCCGCCGCAGGGCCAACAGAACGAGGCGGCGGCGAAACAGAAGCACCACCACCGGAGCGAGCAGTGAGCCGACCGGCGGAGGCCGTGATCCCGTCCGGACACTAGCAGAGCATGAGCCCGTCGCGTCCCTTTATCCTGCGCCCGGTCGCCACCTCGCTGCTGATGGCGGCGATCATGCTGGTCGGCATCGTCGGCTACCATTTCCTGCCGCTCTCGGCGCTGCCCGAAGTCGATTATCCCACCATCCAGGTGCAGACCTTCTATCCCGGCGCGAGCCCCGACGTCATGACCTCCTCCGTGACGGCGCCGCTCGAGGTGCAGCTCGGGCAGATGCCGGGGCTCAACCAGATGTATTCGCAGAGCTCGGCCGGCGCCTCGGTGATCACGCTGCAGTTCAGCCTCGATCTCAGCCTCGACGTCGCCGAGCAGGAGGTGCAGGCAGCGATCAACGCCGCCGGAAACCTGCTGCCCTCGGACCTGCCGGCGCCGCCGATCTATGCCAAGGTCAACCCTGCCGATGCGCCAATCCTGACCCTGGCGGTCACGTCGAAGACCATACCGCTGCCGCAGCTGCAGGACCTCGCCGACACCCGTCTCGGGCAGAAGATCTCGCAACTCCCCGGCGTCGGCCTCGTCAGCGTCAATGCCGGGCAGCGCCCCGCCGTGCGCATCCAGGCCGACACGCGCAAGCTCGCCGCGTACGGGCTCAACATCGACGACCTGCGCACCACGCTCGGCAACGCCAACGTCAATACGCCCAAGGGCAATTTCGACGGGCCGATGCGCTCCTATACGATCAACGCCAACGACCAGATCCAGAGCGCCGACCAATACAAGGACCTCGTCATCGCCTATCGCAACGGCGCGCCGGTGCTGCTTTCGGACGTGGCGCGCGTGTTGAGCGGCCCCGAGAACACCAAGATCGGCTCGTGGATGAACCTCGAGCCGGCGATCATCGTCAACGTCCAGCGCCAGCCCGGCGCCAACGTCATCCAGGTGGTGGACCGCATCCAGGCGCTGCTGCCCGAGCTCAAGGATTCGCTGCCGACGGCGAGCGACGTGACGGTGCTGACGGACCGAACGGTCACCATCCGCGCCTCGGTGCGGGACGTCGAGTTCGAGCTAGGGCTCGCCGTGGTGCTCGTCGTCCTGGTGATCTTCCTTTTCCTGCGCAATATCCCGGCGACGATCGTCCCGAGCCTCTCCGTGCCGCTGTCGATCGTCGGCACCTTCGCGGCGATGTACATGCTGGGCTTCAGCCTCAACAACCTGTCGTTGATGGCGCTCACCATCGCCACCGGCTTCGTCGTCGACGACGCGATCGTCATGATCGAGAACATCGCGCGCTACGTCGAAGAGGGCCATTCGCGGCTCGAGGCGGCGCTGCTCGGCGCCGAGCAGATCGGCTTCACCATCATCTCGCTCACCGTGTCGCTGATCGCGGTGCTGATCCCGCTGCTGTTCATGGGCGACGTCGTCGGCCGGCTGTTCCGCGAATTCGCGGTGACGCTCGCCGTCACCATCCTGATCTCGGCGGTCGTGTCGCTGACCCTGGTGCCGATGCTCTGCGCCAAGCTCTTGCGCCATCCGTCGCAGGAAAGCGCTTTCTTCCGCCGCTCGCAGGAATGGTTCGACGCCACCATCGAACGCTACGGCCGCATGCTGACCTGGGTGCTCGACCACCAGCCGCTGGTTCTGCTCGTCGCCATCGGCACGCTGGCGCTCACCATCTTCCTCTATGTGGTGGTACCGAAGGGCTTCTTCCCGGTACAGGATACGGGGCTCATCGCCGGCATCACCGAAGCCGACCAGTCCGTATCCTACGACGCCATGGCCGAGCGCCAGCAAGCGCTCGCCGCGGTGATCCTCAAGGACCCGGACGTCCAGAGCCTTTCGTCCATCATCGGCGTCGACGGCACGAATGCCACGCTCAACAGCGGCCGCTTCCTCATCAACCTGAAGCCGGTCGAGCAACGCGAGGCGAGCGCCAGCGACATCATCCGCCGGTTGAAGCAGGAGACGGCGGGGATCGCCGGCATCGCGCTTTACATGCAGCCGGTCCAGGACCTTACCATCGACACCACGGTGAGCCGGACGCAATACCAATTCGTGCTCGAGGACGCGAGTCCGACCGAGCTCGCCACCTGGGTCCCGAAGCTCACGGACAAGCTGCAGCAGCTTCCCGAGCTCGAAGAGGTCGCGAACAATGTCGAGGCACACGGGCTTGCCGCCGATATCGTCATCGACCGCGACACCGCTGCGCGCTTCGGCATCACGCCGGCCACCGTCGACAACGCGCTCTATGATGCCTTCGCGCAGCGCATCGTCTCCACCATCTTCACCCAGTCGAACCAGTATCGCGTGATCCTCGAAGCGAGCGCCGCGGAGCAGCGCACGCTCGACACCTTCAACGCGATCTACCTGCCCTCCTCTCTCTCCTCCACCGGGCAGGTTCGGCTCTCCGCGATTGCGCATCTCGAGCTGCGGGACGCGCCGCTCGAGATCGACCATCTCGGCCAGTTCCCCTCGGCGACGATTTCGTTCAACCTGGCGCCGAACGCGTCTCTGGGCGAGGCCGTCGACGCCATCAAGGCGACCGAGAAAGCGATGGGCATGCCCCAGAGCCTCTTCTCCACCTTCGAGGGTGCCGCGCTCGCCTTCCAGGCCTCGCTCAAGAACGAGCTGCTGCTGATCCTGGCGGCAATCATCGCCGTCTACATCGTGCTGGGCGTGCTCTATGAGAGTTATATCCACCCGATCACGATCCTCTCGACCTTGCCTTCCGCCGGCATCGGCGCGTTGCTGGCGCTGCTCATCGACGGCAGCGATCTCGGCGTCATCGGCATCATCGGCATCGTGCTGCTGATCGGCATCGTCAAGAAGAACGCCATCATGATGATCGATTTCGCGCTCGAGGCCGAGCGCGAGCACGGCAAATCGCCGCGCGAAGCGATCTACCAGGCGTCGCTGCTCCGCTTTCGGCCGATCCTGATGACGACGCTCGCCGCGCTCTTCGGTGCGCTGCCGCTGATGCTCGGCACCGGGACCGGTTCCGAGCTGCGCCATCCCCTCGGCGTCACCATCGTCGGCGGCCTCATCGTCAGCCAGATGCTGACGCTGTTCACCACGCCGGTGATCTATCTTGCCTTCGACCGGCTGGCGCGGCGCTTCCGCGGGCCGCAGCCGGTCGAGAGTCCGGCCGAATGACCTTTTCCGAGATCTTCATTCGCCGGCCGGTCGCCACGACCTTGTTGACGATCGGGATCGCGCTCGGCGGCGCCATCGCCTTCTTCCTGCTGCCGGTCGCGCCGCTGCCGCAGGTCGACTTCCCGACCATCCAGGTCCAGGCAACGCTTCCCGGCGCCAGCCCGGAAACCGTCGCCACCAGCGTCGCAACACCGCTCGAGCGCCATCTCGGAACCATCGCCGACGTCACCGAGATGACGTCGTCGAGCTCGGTCGGCCAGACCCAGATCACCCTGCAGTTCGGGCTCGACCGCGACATCAACGGCGCGGCGCGCGACGTGCAGGCGGCGATCAATGCCGCGCGCGTCGACCTGCCGGCGGCGCTCAGGACCAACCCGACCTACAAGAAGGTGAACCCGGCCGATTCGCCGGTGATGATCCTGGCGCTGACCTCGAACACGTTGAGCCCGGGACAGCTCTACGACAGCGCCGCCACCGTGCTGCAGCAGAAGCTGTCGCAGCTCGAGGGGATCGGCCAGGTCACCATCGGCGGCAGCTCGTTGCCGGCGGTGCGCGTCGAGCTCAATCCCCGCGCCCTCTTTCACTACGGCATCGGCCTCGAGGATGTGCGCGCCGCGCTCAACGCCGCCAACGCGCACAGCCCCAAAGGCATGATCGAGGACGGCCAGCGGCGCTGGCAGATCTACACCAACGACCAGGCAACCCAAGCGAGCCAGTATCAGTCGCTCATCGTCGCCTATCGAAACGGCAACCCGGTCAGGCTGTCGGATGTCGGCGAGGTCATCGATTCCGTCGAGAACGTGCGCAATCAGGGAATTTCCGGCGGCCAGCCGGCGGTCCTGCTGATCCTCTATCGCCAGCCCGGCGCGAACATCATCGACACTGTGGATGGCGTCCGCGCGGTCCTGCCGCAGTTGAAGGCCTCCATTCCCGCGGATATCGACATCACGCCGGTCCTCGACCGCACCACCACCATTCGCGGCTCGCTGCGCGACGTCGAGCGCACGCTAATGATCGCCATCGTGCTGGTGGTCGGCGTCGTCTTTGCCTTCCTGCGCAATGCGCGCTCGGCGCTGGTGCCCAGCGTCGCCGTGCCGGTCTCGCTGCTCGGCACCATGGGCGTCATGTACCTGCTCGGCTACAGCCTCGACAATCTTTCGCTGATGGCGCTCACCGTGGCGACCGGCTTCGTCGTCGACGACGCCATCGTCGTGCTCGAGAACATCACGCGGCATATCGAGGCGGGCATGCCGCGCTTCCAAGCGGCGCTGCTCGGCGCGCGCGAGGTCGGCTTCACTGTGCTGTCGATGAGCACCTCGCTGATCGCGGTGTTCCTCCCGATCCTGCTCATGGGCGGCATCGTCGGACGGTATTTCCGCGAATTCGCCATGACGCTGTCGATCGC
>JASHUO010000417.1 GCA_030039975.1 Alphaproteobacteria bacterium | reverse complement strand
TTCGCGGCGAGGGCGCCCGGCGAACTCGGTGTGCCCGTCGGCATGATGTCCGGGCCGGACGGCGAACCCGTGCTCATGGTCGCCGCGCTGTGGAACGGCGAGCGGTCCGAGGGCGAGCGTGTCATGGAAGAGGTGCAGGCTTTCGGCACGCCGCAATCCGCCTTGGTCGGACCGGCGACCTACGCCGACCTGCTCGCTCAGTTCGACGCGTGGGTGGCGGCCGCGGAGGGCTGCCACTGGGAGATCCGGACGCGCTCGTTGCCGGCGCTCACCGCGGGCGCCGCCGACGCGATCATTGCGGCAATGACCCGCAGAGCGTCGCCGCATTGCGCGGTCTTTTGCCACCACTTCCACGGCGCCGCGACGCGGATGGCGCCGGCCGGCGCCGCTTTCGGCTTGCGCCGCGAGCACTTCATGGTGGAGATCATCGCGGGTTGGAAGCCCGATGGCGATGACGGCGCGACACACCGGCGCTGGGCGCACGATCTCTGGCAGAGCCTCGCCCCGTTCGCTTTGCCCGGCGGCTACGCCAACCTGCTCGGCCCGGATGATCGCGAACAGGCGGCGGATGCTTATGGCGGCAACGCCGCCCGGCTTCGGGTCCTCAAGCGCCGTTTCGATCCCGATGGGGTCTTTACCTCCGCCATCCCGCTGCCGACTTAGCCGCGCTGGCGGAGGTTTAGCGCTGACGAGGATCGCGCATTGCTGCTGCGGCGCGCTGCGCGCGGAGACGGCCGGCGAGCCGGCGTTTGTCGCCGCGTGTCATTGCCGGGCGTGCCAACGCCGTACGGGCTCGCCCTTTGGCGTCAGCACCTATTTTCCGAAAGCGCAGGTGCGCACCGCGGGGCCGAACAAGGCCTACCGGCGCGGCAGCGACTCGGGGCGACAGATCGACTTCCATTTCTGTCCCGACTGCGGTTCCACGGTGTTCTGGTACGCGGCCTTTGTCCCGGACCTTATCGGCATCGCCTTTGGCGCCTTCGCCGACCCGTCGATGCCCTGGCCGACGCTATCCGTGTGGGAGACGACACGGCATCCCTGGGTGACGTTCGATCACGGACTCGATCACTTCGGACGTCAAGTCGAGCCGATCGAAGGCCCGGTCACGGCCCGCCGGTGAGCGCGGGCGTCCCTCGATCAGAGACAGCGATCGATGCCCACCGTCTCGACCCAAAACTATCGGAATGATTGCGCGGCCCCAGTCGAAAAAGACCGTCGGCGGCGGCAACTGCGTGATCGCGAAAGCCAATGCGTGCTCGGCGAACTCAAGTGCCGGACCCTATCCCAAGTTGCGCGCGCAAGCCGGCGCGGCCTTTTCGGGTGAGCTGCACGGCACGCGATTGCGGGGTCCGCGTCAGCCATCCAAGCTCACAGCAACGCTGGAAGAAGCGAGCGCCAAGCGGCCCGGCCAGGTGATGGCGGCGCTCTGTCCAGTCCAGACATTTGCATGCCAATCCATGCCGCCCTGGCCTGAGCTTGCTCAGATCGATGCCGAACACGGCATCAAACCACGCCACCCCGGCTTCTGTGACATCGACAGCCTTGCCCTGTTCGACTGGAGCGATCAGTCCCCGATCCCTCATGGCATAAGCGATGTCTACACCCAGCTCGCCAGCGAGGTGGTCGTAGCAGGATCTGGCATAGCGCAGCGCCTGAGCCTGCGGTGAACGCACGGCCACGCTGCGGCTCGGCTGCTGCGCAGCGATCAACGCCAAAGCCTCCAACGCAGCCGCCACTCCCGGTCCAGCGAACCGGTAGTAGCGATGGCGGCCCTGGCGCTCGAGCGTAAGCAGTCCCCCTTCCAGCAACTTGCTCAAATGCGCACTGGCCGCTGAAGACGACAGGCCAGCGAAGGCGGCAAGCTCGCCTGCCGGCAGGGCACGGCCATCCGCAAGCGCCAGGAGAATCGCGGCGCGTGCCGGATCACCGATCAGCGCCGCCGCGGCCGCGATGTTGGGTTCTCCACGCATATTTCAACCTAATCTGAGACGTCGGTTAGCGTCAATCGCCTAAGATCTGGTCGGCCATGCAGCAAGGAGTATTCATGAGCGACTCGGCTGGCGAGAATACTGATGCACAAATCCGCTACATCCACGACCGATGGCAAACAACGATCGTACAGAAAGACGTAGACGGCCTGATAGCGCTCTATGCAGAGGATGCCATATTTGAAACGCCTGCGATCCTGGTGACGCTGACGGATCGGAAACAAGGGATTCTGCGAGGAAGGAGCGAGATCAGGCCGTTTTTTGAGGCAGGATTTCGTAAGCTCGGAAACGAGCTCAGTCGCTGGTATCGCACCGGACTCTTCTTTACCAACGGACGGCAGCTGACCTGGGAATATCCGCGCGAGACACCGCAGGGCGACCAGGTGGATCTGGTCGAGGTCATGGATGTTGCTAACGGTCTGATCGCCCATCACCGGGTTTATTGGGGATGGGTCGGCTTCCAAACCCTCGTTGCCGCCCTGAACAAACCTGAATCAACTCAGGTCAAGGTTGGGCAATGACGAAGTAAATCACTGCTCATCTCACCGACACGCAACTGGGGCAGAGATCTGGCCGGCAGCGCCACCACGATCCGCTCGCATCGTAAAGGAGACCTTGAATGTCACGCATCGCCATTCCGACTTTGGCCGAGGCGCCAGCCGAGACCCGGCCGACCCTCGAAGGCGTCAAGAAGCGGCTCGGCTGGACGCCGAACCTGTTCCGGCTGATGGCTCTCAGCCCGAACACACTCACCGCCTTCGTGAGCCTTTCGGGGATGCTATCCCGGACCCTGGACGTCGCGACAATCGAATCCATGGGGCTGGCTGTCTCGGAAGGCAGCGGATGCAAGTACTGCGCACAGTCGCACGTCTTCCTGGGCACGCGGCTCGCAAAGCTCGACACGGCTGAGCTCGAACTCAATCGCCGAGGCGGATCGAGCGATCCGAAGCGCGCTGCCGCCGTCCGCTTCGCCAAGGCCATCGCAGACAATCGTGGCAAGGTGAGCGATGAGGACCTCGCCGATGTGCGCACAGCTGGGTTTACCGACGCCGACATCGTCGCCATCGCCGGCCTCACAGCCCAGTTCCTGTTCACCAACTTCATGAGCAACATCTCCCAGCCCGAGCTCGACTTCCCTGCCGTCGCGCCCGCGCAGGCGTGAGCCAATCCTTCAACGATTCGCCGGCTCACGGCACGCTTTTGAATTCAAAGAAGAACTTCGACGATCCGTGATGCGCTCGGTCGCAAGCGTCGCGGCGGCCTGCCGCGCGTCAGTCGCGCGATACGGACAGTCCCGCGAGAAGCGGCGCGTACGCGGCGAGCCTGCGGGATACGAACTCGGTGAAGAGCCGCACGCGCTTCGTCTT
>JASHUO010000416.1 GCA_030039975.1 Alphaproteobacteria bacterium | reverse complement strand
GGTGATGGCGTGCACGAACTCTTTCTTTTCGGTCGCGGTCGGGAGCTCGCCGTTGAGCAGGAGATAGCAGACTTCCATGAAGTCGCTGTGCTCGGCCAGCTCCTCGATGGGATAGCCGCGATAGAACAGCTCGCCCTTGTCGCCGTCGATATAGGTGATCTTGGACTCGCAGCTGCCGGTCGCGGTGTAGCCGGGATCGAAGGTGAAATGGCCAAGATCGGAATAGAGCCGGCGGATGTCGACCACCTTGGGGCCGATCGTACCGGAGAGCAACGGCAGCTCGACCGCCTGGCCGCTGGCATTGTCGGTGACGGTGACCGTCTCGCGCGGACCCTGATTGTGCTCTTTGTCGGCGGCTCCCTTGACCTTGTCGGCGGGCGTCTTGGTGTCCATCGTCTTCGATCCCTGACTGACGCTATTGCGGCGCAGCATAGGCCGCGCCGGAAGTTTAATCAAACGCTCCTGTGACCGGGCGCGGCATCGGCGAGCCGGGCGAGCGTTTCCTCGCGGCCGAGCACTTCCATCACCTCGAAGATCGGCGGCGAAGCTGTCGATCCCACCAGCGCCGCGCGCAGCGGCTGGGCGAGCGCGCCGAGCTTCACACCCTGCGCCTCGGCGAAGCCGCGAACGAGCTCTTCCAAGGCCGGGCCTTGCCAGCGGCTCTGGGCCAGCGCCGGCGCGAGATCGCGCAGCAGGCGCGGCGCATCGCCGGCAAGCTGCGCCCGCGCCTTGTCGTCGATCGGAATGGGCCGCCGCTCGACATAAAAGCGCGCCTTGTCGGCAAGCTCCGCCAAGGTCTTGGCGCGGGGCTTGAGCCCGGGCATGGCGGCGCGGAGCCGCGTCCGCGCGCTCTCCTCGAGGGCGAAGCCCAGCGCTTTTTCCAGCCGGGGCGCCACCAGCGCGATGAGCCGCGCATCCTCGGCGCCGCGGATATAGTGGCCGTTGAGGCTGTCGAGCTTGGCGAAATCGAAGCGCGCGGCGGCGCGGCCGACCGCGTCGATGTCGAACCACTGGATCGCCTGCTCGGTCGAGATGATCTCGTCATCGCCATGGCTCCAGCCGAGCCGCATGAGATAGTTGCGCAGCGCTTCCGGCAGATAGCCCATCTCGCGATAAGCATCGACGCCGAGCGCGCCGTGGCGCTTCGACAGCTTGGCGCCGTCGGGCCCATGGATCAGCGGCACATGCGCGAATTCCGGCGCTGCCCAGCCGAGCGCGCGATAGATCTGCGTCTGGCGGAAAGCGTTGTTGAGGTGGTCGTCGCCGCGGATCACATGGGTGATGCCCATGTCGTGATCGTCGACGACGACCGAAAGATTGTAGGTCGGCGTGCCGTCCGAGCGCAGGATGATGAGATCGTCGAGCTGCGCATTGGCGACGGTCACTTCGCCCTGCACACGGTCGCGGATCCGGGTCTCGCCTGCGCGCGGCGCCTTGAGGCGGATCGCCGGCTTCACGCCGGGGGGCGCCTCGCTCGGATCGCGGTCGCGCCAGGTGCCGTCATAGAGCATGGCCCGGCCTTCGGCGCGCGCCCGCTCGCGCATCGCCGCCAGCTCCTCCGGCGTGCAATAGCAGTAATAGGCATTACCGCCGGCAAGCAGCGCCTGCGCCGCCTCGGCATGGCGCGACCCGCGCTCGGATTGGAGCACGATCTCGCCATCCCATTGCAGCTCGAGCCAGCGCAGCCCGTCGATGATGGCATCGACCGCTTCGGGCGTGGAGCGCAACCGGTCGGTGTCCTCGATCCGCAGCAGGAACTTGCCGCCGTGATGCCGCGCGAACAGCCAATTGAAGAGCGCCGTGCGGGCGCCGCCGATATGGAGGAAGCCGGTGGGCGAGGGGGCGAAACGGACGACGACGCTCATGATGGCGCGGTCTAGCACAGCAGCTGCGATACGTCATGCCGCCCCCGACCCGCCACAGGGCAATCACCTTTGTCCCGCGCCCGCGGTACGAAAAGATTGACCACAGAGACACGGAGATCACGGAGAAGTGAAGCCTAGCGCGCTTTGCGCGCTAAACTGAACTCTGTGGTCAATCCACAGACGGTAGCCCCGCGCGCTAGGTCTGCTTTGGCTTCCCAATCGCGGAGCCGCCCGCTCAGCGCTGGAAGGTGACCGTTACCTTGTGGACGGGAATTCCGGCCGCCTTGTTGGGTGGCAACGGCGGCTGCTCCTTCAGCGTCGCACGCTCGATGCCGGCGGCTTCGAGCGCTTGCATCACCGCATCGGCGCGCCTCTTGCCCAAGGCCGGGTCACCCACCAGCTTGCCATCCACGGTCTCGCCATCGCCATAGCCGGCGACTTCGATCACTGCGGGATGCCGCGCACGCGCCTCAGTAACGATGGTGTCGATGACCTTGTGCGCCTCTCCTGTCAGCTGCGACTGGTCCGTGCCGAAGATGACGACGAATTGCTTCGTCTGAGCCTCTGCTGGAGCGCCGAACAAAAGCGCCACCGCGAGCAGTACTACGCACGCTACCCCTTTTCGCCGGCTCATCCTCTCCGCCTCCTTGCGCGCTCGCCCGATGTCCCGTCGATGATGCCCGGGAGATATGGAGCGGTCCAGGCCGGCGCCCGCGCGAGCGAAGCGTGCACCCGCGTTCAGATCGCATTATATTTCTGACATGCAACCTGTGGCACTTAGCCTTGCGGCGCCGCCCGCGCGCCGCATCGGCGTGGTCTGGCGCTGGTTCTTCCACAATCTTGTCGCCGAGCGCGAGCGCTGGCCGCTCTGGATCCCGGTCTTCGTCGGCAGCGGCATTGGCGGTTATTTCTGGCTCACCTTCGAGCCGCCGCTGGCACCGGTGCTGGCGCTGGCGGGTGCCGCACTTATCGCGGCGCTTGGCGCGCTTCGCTGGCAGCGCTTCGTCGCGCCGGCGATCGTGATCGCGGCTGTGACGCTGGGGTTTGCCGCGGCGGCGCTTCAGTCCTGGTGGGTGGCGGCGCCGGTGCTGGCGCAGCGCCTCGGACCGGTGGTGGTGGAAGGGCGCCTCGTTGCGGTCGATCCGCTGCCGGAAGGGACGCGGATCGTCGTCGCGCCGAGCGCGGTCGAGCGTCTCGCGCCGGCAGAGCTGCCGGCGCATCTGCGCATCCGGCTCAGAAAAGACACGCCCTTCATTCCCGGCGATTGGGTGCGGGTCAGGGCGGTGCTGATGCCGCCGCCCGCCCCGTCGATGCCGGGCGCTTATGATTTCCAGCGCCGCGCCTGGTTCGACCGGCTGGGCGCGGTGGGCTTCGCGCTGGGCGCGCCCGAGGCGATGGCGCCGCCCGAAGGTCGGGGACCGAGCCGCTGGCGCGCCGCGCTCGCGGCGGTGCGCGCGGCGGTGACGGCACGGATCCGCGCCGCATTGCCTGGCGACAGCGGCACGATTGCCGCGGCGCTCATCACCGGCGAGACGCATGCCATCCCGCCCGACGAGGCCGGGCATTTCCGTGATGCCGGGCTTGCGCATATTCTGGTGATCGCTGGACTCCATCTCGGCATGGTGGCGGCGGCGGTGTTCTTCGCGCTGCGCGCCGTGCTGGCGCTGATCCCGCCGCTGGCGCTGCGCTATCCCACCAAGAAATGGGCCGCTGCGGGCGCGCTTCTCGTGATCTTCCTCTACATGCTGCTGTCGGGCGCGACAGTGCCGTCGCGCCGCGCCTTCGTCATGGCCGGGCTGGTGCTGCTCGCGGTCATCGTCGACCGCCTCAGCCTTTCGGACCGCGCCATCGCCTTCGCCGCGCTCGTCGTCATGCTGATGACGCCCGAAGCGGCGGCAGGGGCGAGTTTCCAGATGTCGTTTGCCGCCGTCGCCGCGCTCGTCGCCTTTTACGAGGCGATGCGTGGGCGGCTTGCCGATTGGCACCGTCACGCCGGAGCGCTGCGGCGCTTCGGCCTCTATCTGCTCGGCATCGCCTTCACCACGGTGGTGACGACGGTGGCGACGATGCCGTTCACGATCTACAACTTCAACCGCTTCGCGCTCTATTCGGTGGTGGCGAACGCGCTGGCGGTGCCGATCACCGGGTTCTGGATCATTCCCTGGGCGCTCATCGCCTGCCTCCTGATGCCGTTCGGCGCCGAGAAGCTCGCGCTCGCGCCGATGGGCTGGGGCATCGACGGCGTCGAGGCGATTGCCAATGGCGTCACCTCCTGGCCCGGCGCCGTGGTGAGCTTGCCGAGCATGCCCGCCGCGGGGCTCGTTCTCATCGCGCTGGGCGGGCTCTGGCTCTGCATCTGGACGCGGCGCTGGCGCTGGCTTGGCCTGGCGCCGGTGGCGGCGGGGTATCTCAGCCTGATGCTGGCGCGGCCGCCCGACCTGCTGGTGGCGAGCGAGGGCAGGCTCGTTGCGGTGCGCGCCGCCGACGGCAGCTATCTCGTCTCGCGTCCGCGCGCCGAGCGCTTCACCCAGCAGACCTGGGCGCAGCGCAGCGCCGCCGGGCCGGCCGGCGCCTGGCCTCTCTCCGGCAGCAGCGAGGACGGGCGCCTCACCTGCACACGGGCGAGCTGCGTTTACCGCCGCAGCGGCCACAGCGTGGCGCTGATCCGCGAAGCGGCGGCGCTCGCCACGGCCTGCGCCGGCGCCGATCTCGTGGTGAGCCCGGTGCCGGCCGGAGAGCTCTGCCAGGCGCCGCGGATCATCGACAGCCTCGCGACGCAGAAACTGGGCGCCCACGCCGTCTGGCTCGACCCCGGCGGCATCCGCGTCGAAACGGTGCTCGCATGGCGCGGCGAGCGGCGCTGGACGGTGCCATAGGGGCCGCGGCCCGGCGTAGGTCTCATTGACTCCGACTGGAAAGCAGGATGACGTTTAGGCCCAGGCCTCGCGACCTTTGGCGTGGCTCAGGACAGGACCGCGGAGGAGGTCGAAATGCTGGATATCATCGGGATCGAAACGACCCTGAAGGTTGGCGGCGTGATGGTGTATCCGCTGGCCGCGCTCGCCTTCATCACGGCGGTCATCATCCTCGAGAAGGGATTTATCTTTTGGCGGCGCACGCGGCTCACGCGGCGCGTCGTCGATGTTGCCGAGAGCTACGGCTTCGCTTGGGACGATCTGCACCGGAGTGTCACGGCGCTCGGCGGGCGCAACTATTTCGGCCGGTTCTTCGCGGTCATCCTGGAGCATCGAGACCGTCCGGCCTGGTGGGTCGAATCACGCGCCGGCGACGAGGCGAGCCTCATCGAGAAGGCGCTCGGCCGCTGGCTCTGGGTGCTTGAAACGACGGTGACCGCCGCGCCCCTGCTTGGTCTTCTCGGCACGATCATCGGCATGATCCGTGCCTTCCGCCTGTTCGGCAATCAGGGGCTGGTGGACCCCGGCGGTGTCACCGGCGGCGTCGCCGAAGCATTGATAGCGACGGCGCTCGGGCTGTTGATCGCGCTCGTCGCGCTTTTCGCCTTCAACTATTTCTCGCAGCGTCAGGCGCAGATCATGGATGAGATGGAGCGCTTCGGGACGAGGCTCATCGACCGGATCAGGCTGCAGCAAGGTGAGGTCGGCCATGAAGCTGCGTAGATCGCGCGCGCGGCGCAAAGGCCGCATCGAAATCATCCCGATGATCGATGTCATGTTCTTCCTGCTGGCGACGTTCATGCTGGCGTCGCTGTCGCTGCAGAAGCTCAATTCGCTGGCGGTCGATTTGCCGCGCGGCCGTGCCGCGCCACTGACCGCCGCGTCGCCGCTGACGCTCACCGTCACGCGCGGCGGCGAGCTCCTGCTGGACAAGACGCCGGTGACCATCGAGACCTTGGGCGCGACCCTGCAACCGCTGCTCGCCAGTCACCAAGGCAACATCGTCGTCGCCGCGGATAACGGCGCGCCGACTGGTGTTGTCGTCTCGGCGATGCTGCAGGCGCGCGAGGTCGGCGCCTCACATTTCTTGATGGCGATCAAGCAGCAATAGGTTCGGTCTTGTCTTCGATCCGCGCCGATACTCCCTGGCAGCGACTCCCCTGGCTCACGCCCCTGGGGTTGACGCTGTCACTGGCAGCGCTGATTGGCTTTCAGCGCATTCTCGACAGCGGTATCGAGGCGCCGCCTCCACCAGTGCCGATTGAAGTTGGCGTCATCGAAACACCTCCGCCACCGGCCCCACCCGCGCCGACAAGCCCGGCTCCGGCGCCGACACCCGCTCAGCCCATCGCTCCGCAGCAGCCGAGCCCCCCGGCGGAGCTTGCCCCCCGGCAGGAGCAATCCGCCTCGCAGCTACCGCCGAAGCCGGTGCCGCCCGCAGCGGTCGCGCCGCCCGAGAAGCCGCCGGCCGCTCCTGTGCAACCCCGGACGACCGAAAGCAAGATGCAGGAGGTCAGCCGACGGCCCTCAGGGCAACTGAGCCGCT
>JASHUO010000415.1 GCA_030039975.1 Alphaproteobacteria bacterium | reverse complement strand
GTGCCCTGGCTTGCGTTCTTCGCGGCGACGCGCTGGTTCCGCCGTGGCGGCGAGGATGGGCTCGTCCGGCTTTTGGAAAGCGGCACGGTCGCGCTGTTCGTGGCGCTCGTTTCACTGCAAATTCGCCACGCGGTCAACGGCACACTCGTCGCGCCCGAGTACGGCCTGCTGGAACAAGGCCTGCATTCGTCGGCGTGGCTCGCGATCTCCTACGCAATGCTGGCGCGTGCCCGGGGCCAGGTACATCCAATATACGACATGGCGTGGCGCCTCCTCGCGGGCGCGGCGGCGTTCAACATCGTCTTCGTCTCGTGCCTATCTCGCAATCCGCTGCTGGTCTCGGAACCGGTAGGACCATCGCCGTTTTTCAACGCACTGCTGTTCGCGTATCTGGTGCCCGGCGTGCTGGCGGCACTGTTCTATGGCCGGTTCCGCCGCCAAGGCCTCGACCTTGCTGCGAACATCGCGGGATGGAGTGCGCTGGTATTGGGCTTCCTCTACCTCTCGCTCGAGGTGCGGCACCTCTTCAACGGCGAGGTGCTCAGTTACGGCAGTCCCTCTAATGCAGAGTGGTACGTTTATTCAGCGGTCTGGCTGCTTTACGGGCTGAGCCTCGTGGTGGCCGGGCTCACCTTCGCGCAGCCGGCGGTGCGGCTCGCGGGATTTGCTGTGGGCGCGGTCGTCGCGGTCAAGGTGTTCCTCTTCGACATGTCGACGCTCTCGGGCATGTACCGCGCGGCCTCGTTTCTTGGGCTCGGCGCAAGCCTCATCGGGCTCGGCTTTCTGCACCAGCACATGGTGCGCGCCGCCGCGTCGCGGGGACGATCAGGAGCGCCTGCCCGATGAAGGGAGATCACCCGGGATGGTTCAGCACGCGGATCCGGCAGCGCGACTGCGCTCGTGAGCGTGCGGGACGCAGGCCTTCATCGATGCGCCGAGGCTGACGATCTCGACATCGATGCCGTAGAGAAGCGACATCGTCTCGGAGGTGATGGCGCGTTCGGGCGCGGCGACCCGCACCAGCGCGCCCTTGTGCAACAAGGCGACCTCCGTCGCGCAGGCGAAGGCTTGCTCGGGGTGATGCGTCGAGAACAGCACCGCGAGCCCTTGGGCGGCGAGGTTGCGCGTCTGCTGCAGCACCCGCGCCTGATTACCGAAATCGAGATTGGCGGTGGGTTCGTCGAGCACCAGGACCTTCGGTTCCTGCGCCAGCGCCCGCGCGATCAAAGCGAGCTGCCGCTCGCCGCCGCTGATGCGCAGCCAGTCGCGCTCGGCGAGATGGGCGATGCCGAGGCTTTCCAGCGCGCTTTCTGTCGCCGCGTGATCGGCTGCGCTTGGCGCAGCGAAGGCGGAGCGATGCGCGGCACGGCCCATCAGCACCATCTCGCGCACGGTGAAGGGGAATTGCCCTGCGCCGCTCTGTGGCACATAGCCAAAGGCCCGCGCGCGTCGGCGCGCCTGCCAGGGCGCGGTGTTCTCGCCATCGATGGCGACGGTGCCGGCAAGGGGCGGCAGCAGGCCGAGGATGGTCTTGAACAGCGTCGTCTTGCCGCCGCCATTGGCGCTGAGCAGGCACAGCACCGCGCCGGGGGCCACCGTGAAGCTCGCATCCCGGCCGACGGCGCGACCGTGATAGCCGAAGCTCAGCGCGGAGACGGTAAGACCGCGTTCCATCAATTCCAGCCCCGCCCGCCGCGCGCCAGAAGGAAAAGGAACACCGGCGTGCCGACCACCGCGGTCAGCACGCCGAGCGGCAGCTCGATCGTGCCGAGCGTGCGCGCGGCGGTGTCGACGAGCAGCAGAAAGCCGGCGCCGAGCAGCGCCGCCATCGGCAGCAGCCGCGCGAAACCCGGGCCGATGGTGAGCCGGGCGATGTGCGGCACGACCAGCCCGACCCAGCCGACGATGCCGCTGACGGCCACCGCCGCCGCCGTCATCAAGGTCGCCGCGGCGATGACGCTGCCGCGCACCAGGCGAACATTGACGCCGAGCGCGCTCGCTTCTTCGTCGCCGAGCGTCATGACATCGAGCTGCCAGCGCAGCAGGATCAGCGGCAGCAGCGCGACGACGACCGGCAACGTTACTACCATGAGATCGCCGCGATCGAAGGAAGCGAGGCTGCCCAGCAGCCAAAAGGTGATGGCGGGAAGCTGGTTCTCGGGGTCGGCGAGGAATTTGAGCAGCGCCACGCCCGATCCCATGAGTGCGCCGATCACCACCCCGCTCAGCACGAGCACGAGGAGGGGATCGCGCCCGCGGATCGCCGCGGCGATGCCATAGACCGCGAGCACGGCGACGAGGCCGCCGATGAAGGCTGTCGCTTCGATGCCGGCGACGCCAAGCCCGAGGAAGATGCCGGCGACCGCGCCCAAAGCCGATCCCGAGGAGACGCCGAGGATGTCCGGCGAGACCAGTGGATTGCGGAAGAGACCCTGATAGGCGGCGCCGGCGCTCGACAAGGCGGCGCCCACCAGCATCGCGCCGAGAATGCGCGGGCCGCGAATGGCGAAGATCACCGTTGCCGCCGCCGCGTTCGCCTCCGGCAGCCCGCGCAGCTTGCTCCAGAGCACCGTGACGAGCAGCGGCGGCGTCACGGGATAGGCGCCCAGCGCCAATGCCAGCGCCGCGATCGCGAGCAGCAGCAGGCTCGCGCCGCCGAGCGACAACAGGGCGCGCGCCTCAGGTGGGCGGCGTCGTGCCGGCGAGCAACTGGTCGAGCTGGGTGTCGCTCGGTTCTTGCTGATAGAAGAGCGCATAAAAACGCCGTGCCTCGGCGCGGATATCCTCGGGAAAGCGCGCGGGATAGAGGAGCTTGGCAAGCCAGCGCAAACCGATCAAGCGGTTCGCCGCCGGCGGTTCGTCGACCCAGCCGAAGGGCAGGGCCGGCGCCAGATAGACGCGCTTCGCCCGCACCGCGGCGAGCTGCTGCCACAGCGGATCATGCCAGACGGCTTGGTAGAAGCCGGGATCAATGGCGATGATCACGTCGGGCTGCCAGGCGAGGAGCTGCTCCATCGACACATCGGCAAGACCGCGCGCGCCCAATGCGGCTGTCGCGACATTACGCGCGCCGACGAGGTCGAGCGCTTCGGCATTGATCGAGCCGGCGACCCCGGCCTCGAGCCCGCGCGGCCCGCGCGCGACGTAAACCGACGGGCGCTGCGCCGACGCAACGCCGGCGATGCGATCCTTGAGGAGGGCCAAGGTCGCTTCGGCGTAGCGGGCGAGCTGCTCTGCCCGCTCCGAGGCGCCCAGCACCACGCCCAGCTTGCGCAAGGTCGTCGGCGTATCGGCGAGACCGCCGCCGATCAGCACGTAGGGAATTCCGGTCTGCTGCTGCACGCGATTGGCAAGCGAAACGTAGCTGTCATTGACGCTGCCGAGATCGACGACGAGATCGGGCGCCGTCTTTACCACGGCTTCGAGGTTGACCGTGTTGCCCCGGCCGGTGAGCCGTCCGAGTCCTGGCAGGGCGCCGTCGCG
>JASHUO010000414.1 GCA_030039975.1 Alphaproteobacteria bacterium | reverse complement strand
CCGGTTTGCCACACTTCCTCGCGCGGCATCGGCTACCGCGCCTCGCCGAGCAATTACGTCTTCAACCATCTCGGCGATTTCGCCGCCGGCGCCGAGTTCTTTTGCCGCTCGCTGCTGTTCAGCGGCGTCACGCGGCGCTTCCCGAAGCTCTCCTTCGCCTTCCTCGAGGGCGGTGTCGGCTGGGCCGTCAACCTCTTGAACGACATCGTCGAGCATTGGGAGAAGCGCAATGTCGAGGCGATGGCGAAAAACCTCGATCCGGCGCTGCTCGATCTCGATCTGCTGGAACGGCTGTTCCGCGATTTCGGCAGCCCGCGCCTTGCGCCGGAGCGCATCCGCGCCAATCCGCACGGCAATTTCATGATCGACCGGCCCGAGGATTTCGACGAGTTCGCGGCTTGCGCCTTGACTGAGCTGCGCCAGCTGCGGCAGCTCTTCGTCGATCCCTTCTACTTCGGCTGCGAGGCCGATGACCGCATGGTGTCGGTCGCCTTCAACCGCCGGCTCAACCCGTTGGGCGCGACCTTGAAGCCGGTCTTCGGCTCGGATATCGGCCATTGGGATGTGCTCGACGCGGCGAGCGTCGTCACCGAAGCCTGGAGCCTCGTCGAGGCCAAGCTGCTCACCGCCGATAATTTCCGCGACCTCACCTTTGTCAACCCGGCGATGCTGCACCTCTCGATGAACCCCGATTATTTCCGCGGCACGGCGGTCGAGGAGGCGGCGGCCGCTTTGCTGCGGCAGAGGCCGCAGCAGGCGAAAGCGGCAGAGGCGGCGGCGCAGTAGGGGCTTTAGTTACAGGGCGACGGACGCTGCCCTGACGCGGAGCGGCAATTTGCTCATCTCTGTCACCGACTGGCTCAGGGAACTCGGCCTCGAGCAATACGCGCCGGCGTTTCGCGACAACGACATCGACGGCGCGATTTTACCCGAATTGACAGCCGACGATCTGATCGGCCTGGGCGTGAGCTCGATCGGTCACCGCCGCAAACTCCTCGCGGCGATCGCGGCGCTCCGTCAGGATCCGGCGCCGCCCGCAACGGCGCGCAAGGCGACGGAGGTCGCCTCGCCCGCTGCTTCCGCCGCTCTGGCCGAGCGGCGTCAGCTCACCATTCTTTTCTGCGATCTCGTCGGCTCGACCGAGCTTGCCTCTCGGCTCGATCCGGAGGATCTGCGCGAGATCATCGCCGCCTATCACCGCCGGGTCAGCGACATGCTGACGGGCCATGGCGGCTTCGTCGCCAAATACATGGGCGACGGCATCCTCGCCTATTTCGGCTATCCCGAGGCACATGAGGATGACGCCGAGCGCGCGGTGCGTGCCGCGCTCGCCATCGTCGGGGGAATCGCGCAACTGCCACTCCCGATTCCGCCGACGCTCGAGGTGCGGATCGGAATCGCGTCGGGCCTGGTCGTGGTCGGCGACCTCCTCGGTTCAGGCGCGGCTCAGGAGCAGGCGGTGGTCGGCGAGACGCCGAATCTGGCAGCCCGTCTCCAGGCCCTCGCCGAGCCGAATGTGGTGATCATCGCCGATGCGACGCGCCGGCAGGTCGGGGCCCTGTTCGAGGTGACGGATCTCGGACCGCAGGAGCTGAAGGGGTTTGCCGAGAAGCAACGCGCTTGGCGCGTCCTCGGCGAGAGCGGCGTCGAAAGCCGGTTCGCCGCGTTCCGCAGCGGCG
Source organism: Alphaproteobacteria bacterium (assembly GCA_030039975.1). Lineage (GTDB taxonomy): Bacteria > Pseudomonadota > Alphaproteobacteria > ATCC43930 > CGMCC-115725 > DAHUYF01. The sequence goes on along the minus strand of JASHUO010000414.1, from coordinate 1,666 downwards.
AGACGCCGCTGGTCGGCCGCAGCGAAGAACTCGACCTGCTGCTGCGGCGCTGGAACCAAGCCAAGAGCGGTGAAGGCCGCGTGGTGCTGCTCTCGGCCGAGCCTGGGATCGGCAAGTCGCGCCTCACCGAGGCGCTGACCCAGCGCATTGCCGGCGAGGCGGCCGTAAGGCTGCGCTATTTCTGCTCACCGCATCACCAGGACAGCGCGCTCCATCCGGTCGTCGCCCAGCTCGAACGTGCGGCCGGCTTCGCGCGCGAGGATCTGCCGCCGGCCAAGCTGCAGAAGCTCGTGGCGCTGCTCGGGGACGCCGGCGCCGAGGATCTGCCTCTCCTCGCCGAGCTGCTGTCGCTTCCGAGCCTTCCGGCTTCACCGCTGCTCGAGTTGCCGCCGCAGCGCAAGAAAGAGCTGACCTTCGCGGCGCTGCTGCGGCAACTCGAAAGCCTCGGCCTCCGACAGCCGGTGCTGATGGTGTTCGAGGATGTGCATTGGATCGACCCGACGACGCGCGAGCTGCTCGATCGCACCATCGCGCTGGCCGAGCGCTTGCCGGTGCTGCTCATCGCGACGTTCCGGCCGGAGTTTCAGCCGCCCTGGATCGGGCAGCCGCATGTCTCGGTGCTGGCCTTGTCGCGGCTCGGCCGGCGCGACGGGGCGGCGCTGGTGCGCGAGCTCATCGCCAGCGCGCAGGTGCTGCCCGCCGAGATCGTCGCCGAGATCGTCGAGCGCAGCGACGGCGTGCCGCTCTTCCTCGAGGAGGTGACCAAGGTCATTCTCGAGGCCGCCGGCGCGGATGCGGCGCGCTCGACCGTCGCGTCGATCCCCGGCGCACGGATCAAGGTGCCGCCGACCTTGCAGGCTTCGCTGATGGCGCGCCTCGACCGGCTCGGCGCGGCAGCGCGCGAGGTGGCGCAGGTCGGCGCCGCGATCGGCCGAGATTTCCCCCACGAGCTGCTGCTCGCCACGGCGCCACGCGGCGCCGCCGAAACCGAGGAGGCGCTCCGCCGACTCGTCGCCGCCGGTCTCGTGTTCCAGCGCGGCGTCGCCCCCGCCGCCGAATATCAGTTCAAGCACGCGCTGGTGCAGGACACCGCCTATGGCAGCTTGCTGCGCGGGCCGCGCCAGGCGCTGCATGCGCGGATCGCCGCCGCGATGCAGGCGCGCGACAAAGACATCGCCGAGCGGGCGCCGGAGCTCATCGCGCACCACCTCGCCGAAGCCGGCGATCCCGATGCCGCTGCGTCCTGGTGGCTCGAGGCGGGTCAGCGCTCAGCCCGGCGCTCAGCCAATCTCGAGGCTATTGCCCACCTCTCCCACGGGCTCGCCGGTCTCAAGGAATTGCCGGAGACGCCAGAGCGTCGCCATCGGGAGCTGGCGCTGCAATTGGCGCTCGGCCCAGCTCTGTTCTCCCTCCACGGCTTCAGCGCGCCCCAGGCGCGGGCGGCCTATGAGCGCGCCCGAACCCTTGCGGCGGACCTCGGCGACGATCGCGCGCGCTTTGCCGCGGTCTGGGGCTGCTGGCTCTCGGGCCACAACATGACAGACGCTTTGGCGCATGAGGTCGGGTCCTTGTCCGACGAGTTGTCGCGCGTCGCGGAAAGGCTCGGCGATCCAGCGTTGCGGCTGCAGGCGCATCACTCCGCCTGGGCGACGATGATGTCGCAAGG
>JASHUO010000413.1 GCA_030039975.1 Alphaproteobacteria bacterium | reverse complement strand
CGATCTTGTCTGCATCCTTGTCGACGCAGGTGACGGAGACGCCGAATTCCGAGAAGCAGGCGCCGGAGACGAGCCCCACATAGCCTGTGCCGATCATTGCGACGCGCATGCCTGCTCCTTTTGGCGATGAAACAAAAACGTCGCCGGCGCGTAATTATTCCGGCGGGATCCAAGGGTAAATCCGAAGATGCGGCCGCCCCGCCAAGCGGGGGGCGAGAACGGCTCGGGGCACGCGCTTTTTCCCGTGAGCGTCACGGGCCCGGTCCAGTTACCTCCAATCGCGCACGCCCGTCAAGCCATCGGCGGGCAATGGTAAATGCCGCGCCAACATCCCTCGCGGCGGTATGCCGCAGCCCGCGCGGCTTCCGCCTCCACTCGGAAGCAACTTGTTCACCAGCGCGCTTCATCCTATCACCCGTGATCCCGCGGCAGCCCCGACAGCGAGCAAGCATGAGCAAGGCAGTCCTGGTTACCGGCGGCGCCGGCTATATCGGCAGTCACGCCTGCAAGGCCCTCGCCCGGGCGGGCTACGCCCCGGTCGTCCTCGACAATCTCGTCTATGGGCACCGCGAGGCGGTGCGCTGGGGGCCGCTGGTCGAGGGCGATCTCGGCGATCGGCACCTCGTCGCGGCGACGCTGAAACGATTCGACATCGCCGCGGTCATGCATTTCGCCGCCTTCGCTTATGTCGGCGAATCCATGACGAAGCCCGAGCTCTACTTCGCCAATAACGTGGTCAACAGCCTCGGCCTCATCGAGGCGATGCGCGAGGCCGGCGTGCGGCGCATCGTCTTCTCCTCGACCTGCGCCACCTATGGCGTGCCGGAGCGCGTGCCGATCGGCGAGGATATGCCGCAGCGCCCGGTCAACCCCTATGGCGAGAGCAAGCTCATGGTAGAGCGGATGCTGCACTGGGCGGGCGTGGCGCACGGGCTGCAGCATCTGTCGCTGCGCTATTTCAACGCTGCCGGCGCCGATCCCGGGGGCGAGATCGGCGAGCATCATGAGCCCGAGACGCATCTCATTCCGCTGGTCCTCGACGCGGCGACAGGCCGGCGGGCGCAGATCGATGTCTACGGCACCGATTACCCGACGCCGGATGGCAGCGCCATCCGCGACTACATCCATGTCACCGACCTCGCCGAAGCGCATGTGCTCGCCCTGGGCCGGCTCGAGCGCGGTGGCACGGATACCGCTCTCAACCTCGCCACCGGCACCGGCCATTCCGTGCGCGAGGTGATCGCCGCGGCCGAGCGGGTGACCGGAAAGCGCATTCCCGTCCGCGAGGCGCCGCGCCGGCCGGGGGATCCGCCCGCCCTCGTCGCCGACGCCGCGCGGGCCCGCGCGGTGCTACACTGGACCCCGAGCCATTCGGCGCTCGAGACCATCCTAGCCACCGCCTGGGCCTGGCATCTCCGGCGCTTTCCCGCGGCGCAACCGGCCGGTGGCTGAGGCTTGACAGCCCAGGCTTTCTGCGGCGCTATGCCGGCCGCGGAATAGGGCGGGGGGCGGCAACGTTCTGCCCGAGAGAGCCCGCCGCCACGCACATCAGAGGGCATCGCGTCAGCGCCGATGCCACGGGAGTCGGAAGAGAGTATGCAGCCGGTCGAGACCGCGGTTGCGGCACGCCAGCCGGCCCATGCCGGCGCGGACAGCGCGGCGATCCGCGTCCAGGGAAAGTTCTTCTTCGCCGGCGCGGAGAAATGCTTCGTCAAGGGCGTGACCTACGGCCCCTTCGCGCCCGGCTCGCATGGCGCGCAGTTTCCGGAGCGCGAGACTGTGATCCGCGACTTCCGGCTGATGACCGAGCTCGGCGCCAATACGCTCCGCGTCTTTACCGTACCGCCGCTCTGGCTGCTCGACCTCGCCCAGGAAGCGGGGCTCAAGGTGCTCGCCGGCATTCCCTGGTCGCAGCATGTCACCTTTCTCGACAGCCCTGCGATCCAGACCGAGATCCTGCGTACCGTCGTCGAAGCCGTGCGCGGCTTGAGCCGCCACCCGGCAATCCTGGCCTATCTCATCGGCAACGAGATTCCGCCCGACATGGTGCGCTGGCATGGCCCCGAGCGCGTGCGCGGCTTTCTCAAGCAGCTGGTCGCGGCGGTGAAGGAGATCCACCCCGAGGGGCTGGTCAGCTACGCCAATTTCCCCTCGACCGAATATCTCACTGTCGACTTCACCGACTTCCTCTGCTTCAACGTCTATCTCCACGACGAGCCCGCCTTCCGCCGCTACCTCTCGCGCCTCCACAACCTCGCCGTCGACCGTCCGCTGGTGCTGACCGAGTTCGGTATCGACTCGATGCGCGAGGGTACCAAGGAGCAGGCCAAGATCCTCTCCTGGCAGCTGCGCACAGCGTTCGAGATGGGCGTCGCCGGCAGCTTCGTCTTCGCCTGGACCGATGAATGGTTCACCGGCGGCCATCTGGTCGAGGATTGGGCCTTCGGCCTCGTCGACCGGCAGCGCGAGCCGAAGCCGGCCTTCGCCGCGGTGCGCGAGCGCTATCGAGGTCCGATCCCGCCCCCCCTCGAGCGCTATCCCCGCGTCTCGGTCGTGGTCTGCTCCTACAATGCCGAGCGCACCATGGAGGCGTGCCTCGCCTCGCTCGAGAAGCTCCACTATCCCGATTACGAGGTCGTCGTCGTCAATGACGGCTCGACCGACCGCACCCTCGAGATCGCGCAGCGCTTCCCTTATTGCCGCATCATCAGCCAGGAGAACAAAGGGCTGTCGGTGGCGCGCAATGTCGGCGCCGAGGCCGCCACCGGCGAGATCGTCGCCTATACCGACAGCGACTGTGTCGCCGATCCCGACTGGCTCACCTATCTCGTCGCCAAGATGGAGGCGGCGCAGCTCGTCGCCTGCGGCGGTCCCAACTTCCCGCAGCCCGAGGACAGCCTGGTGCCGGCGGCGGTGGCGGTGTCGCCGGGCGGCCCTACCCATGTGCTGCTCTCCGACGATGTCGCCGAGCACATCGCCGGCTGCAACATGGCGTTCCGCCGCG
>JASHUO010000412.1 GCA_030039975.1 Alphaproteobacteria bacterium | reverse complement strand
AGGTTGATCACCTTGGCATAGCAGCCGCCTTCGAAATTGAAGAGGCCCTTGGCGCTCCAGCCATGCTCGTCATCGCCGATCAGCATGCGCGAGCCATCGGCCGAGAGCGTCGTCTTGCCGGTGCCGGAAAGCCCGAAGAAGATGGCGCTGTCGCCCTTGGGGCCGACATTGGCCGAGCAATGCATCGGCAGCACGTCACGCGCCGGCAGCAGGAAGTTCAGATAGCCGAACACCGACTTCTTGATCTCGCCCGCATATTCCGTGCCGCCGATCAGCACCAGGCGGCGGGCGAAATTGACGAAGATGAAGGTGTCGGAATTGATGCCGTCGAGCTCGTGCGCGGCAAAGAAATGCGGCGCGTGCAGGATGGTGAAGTCGGGCGCGAAATCATGCAGCGCGTCGTGCCGCGGCCGGATGAACATGTTGCGCACGAAGAGGCTGTGCCAGGCGCTGTCGGTGACGATGCGCACCTTGAGCCGGTAATCGGGATCGGCGCCGCCATAGAGATCCTGGACGAAGACGTCGCGGCGCTGGAAATAGGCCACGAGCCGCCGCGCCATGCTCTCGAACTTCTCTTCGCTGACCGGCTTGTTGATCTCGCCCCACCAGATATCGGCTTTGCTGCCCTCTTCCTCGACGATGTACTTGTCCTTGGGCGTGCGGCCGGTGAAGGCGCCGGTGCGGGCGACGAAAGCCCCACCCGCGGCGACGAGCCCCTCATGGCGCCGCACCGCATACTCGTAGAGCACCGGCACCGACAGGTTCCAATGCGCCGCGGCAAGGTTTCGCAACCCCAGCCCCTCCAGGCCATGGCTGCTTGCCGTCCCGGTTACGGTATGCGCTGCGTTTTGCACGGCGGTTTCCTCCTGGGTCCCTGTTCCTCAGGTTCTTCAACGGCTTAGGTGATTGCGGGAGGACGCGGCCGCGGCGCCCCCAACGTGCCCTGGATACGGCCGGGCGGTTGCGGCAGCAGAACGCCGGCCCGCCTTTATTCGTTCCCGCCGCGAGAGGTGGTCACCGCTTTTCCCTCGCCAGTTTGGCGAGCCGGACGAACCCCTCCCGCACGCCTTCGGCATCGCCGACCGGCGCGCGGAAGTCAAGCCTCGCCACGAAGCCTATTCCGCCGGTGCCGCGGCGGGTGCCGCGCCACGCACCTCGCCGGGGAAGAAGAAGGCCGCGACCATGGTGCCGAGCGCGATCGCCGCGAGCACGCCGAAGAGCGGCACGAAGCCGGCACCGGCCTTGGGCTGGAGATAGGCGACCAGCGGGATCGCCGGCAGGCTTGCGCCGAAGGAGACGACATAGCGCAGGGCATAGACGCGCGAGCGCCAGCTCTCCGGGGTGTAGCGCGCCACCATCGCATCGTTGATCGGGATCAAGCCGAAGATCACGAACATCATCGCCACCGCCAGCGCCAGCATCGCCCAATCCGTGAGCAGGCCCGCAAGCACCAGCAACGGCGCCTGCAGCAGCGCCAAGGTCAGGAACACGCCGCGCAGCGAGCGCCGGTCGATGAGCTGGCCGACGAGCAGCTGCGCCATGGCGGCGATGACATAGACGGCGGAGATCAAGGTGCCGATGCCGGTGGTGGTATGCACCAGCGCCGTCAGCCGCTCGTCGAAGATCTTGGGCATGGCGTTGGTAACCGCGGCGAAGATCACGCCGCTGCACATCGTCGCCACCGCCAGCACGACAAACACGCGTCGCGCCGTGCCGTCGGCCGCTTCGCGGCGCCCGGCCTTGGGCGCCGCCGCTGCCGGCGCCATCGATGCCGGAATCAGCGCGGCGAAGGCGAGGCCGGCGGCGACGGTGACGACGCCCGGCGCGATGAAGGCGGCGCGCCAGCTCAGCTGATCGGCGAACCAGCCGGCGATGAGCGCGGCCGAGGCCAGGCCGAGATTGCCCCAGACCCCGTTCCAGCCCAGCGCGCGCCCGACCCGCGCCTGGTCCTTGACCAGCATGGCGATGCCGACGGGGTGGTAGATCGAAGCGAAAACGCCGATGAGGGTGAGGCAGAGCACGAGCTGCCACGGCGATTGGGCGAAGCCGGTGACGACCAGCGCGGCGCCCAGCCCCAAAAAGAACACCACCATCATGTTGCGCCGGCCCCAGCGGTCGCCGAGCCAGCCCGAAGGCAGCGAGCCGCCGCCAAAGGCGATGAAGCCACCCAGGGACAGCGGCAGCATAGCCTCGTAGGAAAGCCCGAACCGCGCCGTCATCACCAGCACGGCGGTGGCGTAAATCAGCATCGCCAGATGGTCGAGGAAATGGCCGAGATTGAGAAAGGCGACGGTGAGGCGGGACTTGTCCATGGCGGCTACTCCGGCGGCAGCGTCCTAGATCAGAGGATAGTCCTGGCCTCCCTTGCCTGCTCGCGCTAGTCTGCCAATCACTATCGAGAATCGGACATGCGCAGCATCGACCCCGAGGATTACCAGGACGTGCCGCGGCCGATCGCGGCCATGGCCAAGGACTTCCCCGACGGCAATCGAGTGCCGCCGCACCGCCATCGCCGCGCCCAGCTGGTCTTCGCGGTGCGCGGGGTCATGGTGGTGTGGACGCCCCAGGGCACCTGGGTGGTGCCGCCCAACCGCGCCGTCTGGATGCCGGCGGAAACCGAGCATTCGATCCGCAGCTGGGGCGACGTCGCCATGCGCACGCTCTATGTCCGCGCCGATGTCGCGGCCTCGCTGCCGCGGCAATGCTGCGTCATCGCCGTCTCGCCGCTGCTGCGCGAGCTCATCCTGCGCGCCGTCGAGTTGCCGCTGCTTTACGACGAGGGCGGGCCGGAGGCGCGGGTGATGAGCCTCATTCTCGATGAGATCCGCGCGCTGCCGGCACTGCCGCTGCATCTGCCCTGGCCCGCCGATGCGCGCTTGAAGCGGCTTTGCGCGGCGATCCAGGAGGATCCCGCCAGCGAGCGCACCCTCGAGCATTGGGCGGACACGGTGGGCGCTTCCAGCCGGACCCTGGCGCGGCTCTTCCGCAAGGAGACCGGCATGAGCTTCGGCGCCTGGCGCCAGCAGGTGCGGCTGGTCGATGCGCTGGGACGGCTCGCCACCGGGCAGAAGGTTACGGCGGTGGCGCTGGATTTGGGCTATCAGAGCCCGAGCGCGTTTACCAGCATGTTCCGCCGCGCGCTAGGCCGGGCGCCGACGCGCTATTTCCTGGAAAGCTGAGGCTGTGGCGCGTATAGAGGGGCCGACCACAGCTTTCCACGGCAATGCCGCAATGCCGCCACACCTTCGGGCGAGCATCGGCATGCTGAAATCGCGGGAAAGGTAAGCTCTCGTGGCGAACAACATTGCTCTCGTCGACGACGACAAGAACATCCTGACCTCGGTCGCGATCGCGCTCGAGGCCGAGGGCTTCCAGGTGCGCACCTATTCCGACGGCGCCGAGGCGCTGCGCGGCCTCGCGCAGCATCCCGCCGACCTCGCCATCCTCGATATCAAGATGCCGCGCATGGACGGCATGGAGCTGCTCGGCCAGCTGCGCAAGCAGAGCGCGATGCCGGTCATCTTCCTCACCTCGAAGGATGACGAGGTCGACGAGGTGCTGGGGCTGCGCATGGGCGCTGACGATTACATCAAGAAGCCCTTCTCGCAGCGTCTCCTGGTCGAGCGCATCCGCGCGCTGCTGCGCCGCGGCGAGCTCGCACGCGGCAGCGGCGAAAGCGAGCCCATCATCCAGCGCGGCGAGCTGCTGCTCGATCCATCGCGCCACCAATGCAGCTGGAAGGGCACCAATGTCGATCTCACCGTCACCGAGTTCCTGATCCTGAAATCGCTGGCGCTGCGTCCCGGCCATGTGAAGAGCCGCGATCAGCTCATGGACGGCGCCTATGGCGAGCACATTTATGTCGATGACTGCACCATCGACAGCCACATCAAGCGCTTGCGCAAGAAGTTCAAGTCCGTCGACTCCGCCTTCGCCCAGATCGAGACGCTGTATGGCGTCGGGTATCGCTACCGCGACCGCTGAGCCCGCCGCGCCGGCCGCGCCCAGTGCGCAAGCGCAGGCAGCGCAAGCCAGTGCCGCGCCGCGCCGGCGCCGCCGGCGCCGCCTGTCGCCGCTCACCCGCCGCATCCTTGCCGTCAACGTCCTGGCGCTCGGCCTGCTCGGCCTCGGCCTCCTTTATCTCGGCGAATACCAGCAGAGCCTGGTGAGCGCGCAGCTCGATGCGCTCAAGACTCAAGGCCAGGTCTTCGCCGCCGCGCTCGGCGAGGGCGCCGTCATCGACAGCCTGGGCGAAGGCGAGCAATTGCTGCCCGCGCTCGGCCGGCAGATGATGCAGCGCCTGGTCGAGCCGACGCATACGCGCGCGCGCCTCTTCGACGCCGGCGGCAAGCTGATCGCCGACAGCCAGATGTTGAGCGGCCCCGGCGGCACGGTGACGATCCGCGAGCTGCCGCCGCCGGACGAGGACACCGGGCTGCGCCGAATCATCAATGGCATTTATGACTGGCTGGTGGAGCGGCTGCCGGGCCGGCGCAGCTATCCGCCCTACCACGAGACGCCAGCGCAGACCGCCGCCGATTACGCCGAGGTGCAGAAGGCGCTCTACGGCGACATCGCCTCGGCGGTGCGCAGCGAGCGGGTGGGCGGCAGCCTGCTGATGCTCAACGTCGCCGTGCCGGTGCAGCGCTATAAGCAGGTGCTGGGCGTGGTGCTGCTGTCGAGCGACAGCACCGAGATCGACCAGGCGGTGCGCGCGGTGCGCTTCGAGATCCTCAAGGTCTTTCTGATCGCGCTCGGCGTCACGGTGCTGCTCTCGATCTATCTCGCCGGTACCATCGGCCGGCCGATCCGGCGCCTTGCCGCCGCCGCCGAGCGCGTGCGCCGCGGCCATGGGCGGCAGGTGATGATCCCCGACTTCACCCGCCGCGGCGACGAGATCGGCGATCTCTCCGGCGCCTTCCGCGAGATGACGGCGGCGCTCTGGGCGCGCATGGACGCGATCGAGCATTTCGCCGCCGATGTCGCGCATGAGATCAAGAACCCGCTGACCTCGCTGCGCAGCGCGGTCGAGACGGCGGCGCGGGTCGACGATCCGCAGAAGCAGCGCAAGCTGCTCACCGTCGTGCTCGAGGATGTGCAGCGCCTCGACCGGCTGATCACCGACATCTCCGACGCGTCGCGCCTCGATGCCGAGCTGTCGCGCGTCGAGCTCGAGCCGGTGATGATCGGCCGCATGCTGGAGACACTGGTCGATGTGCATCAGCAGACCGCCGATGAGCGCGCGCCGCGCCTGATGCTGTCCTTGCCCGGCCCGGTCGGCACGCCGGCGGGCGACCTTGCCGTGCTCGGCATCGAAGGTCGGCTGGTGCAGGTATTCCGCAATCTCATCGTCAACGCGCTCTCCTTCAGCCCCCCCGGCGCCGCCATCCATATCGCCGCCGAGCGCCGCGGCGAGTTCGTCGTCATCACCATCGAGGATGAAGGGCCCGGCATTCCCGAGGGCAAGCTCGAGGCGATCTTCGAGCGCTTCTACAGCGAGCGTCCCGCCGGCGAGAAATTCGGCACGCATTCCGGCCTCGGCCTCTCCATCTCGAAGCAGATCGTCGAAGCGCATCGCGGCATGATCGGCGCCGAGAACCGCCGCGACGTCGATGGCAGCGTCATGGGCGCGCGCTTCACCGTGCGGCTGCCGGTCGGGGCGGGCTGAGCGGCGAAACCCTGTCCCATTGTAGTTGCGGTGCGGAACGCCCTGACGGAAATAGGCATCGGTCGCGCAGGCTGATAGGGCAGTAAACCATAACGATCCTACGCCTTGCGTTGTGTGCGCCGATCGCTAACCACCGGTTGACACGCGTTCCCGGTGCGTTAATCCGCATATGCTGCGGGCATTGACATTATGCGGGGAGCGGCGCACCTAAACCGGCCATGATCCGCGTCCACGGCACGTCGGTCGCCCTTGGCGGCGAGGGCATTCTGCTGCGAGGCCCATCCGGCAGCGGCAAATCCGATCTGGCGCTGCGCCTGATCGATGGCGGAGCGCGCCTCGTCGCCGACGACCAGACCGAGCTGCGCCGCGTCAAAGGCACGCTGATGATGCGCGCGCCGGCGACGATCGCCGGCTGCCTCGAAGTGCGTGGCGTCGGCATTCTGCGCGTGCCGAGCCTGCCCGCGGCACCGCTCCGCCTCGTCGTCGATCTCGTCGCGCCCGACGCGGTCGAGCGTCTGCCGGAGCCGGCGGAGTGCGCGCTGCTCGGCCTCTCCGTGCCGCTGCTGCGCCTCGCGCCGTTCGAGGCCTCGGCGCCGGCGAAGCTGCGCCTTGCGCTCGGCGCGTCTGTTGCCGCGGCGCCTGCCCTCTTCGCGACCGCATCATGAGCGAGCCGGCTGCGCCTACCGCCGCGCTCGCGCCGCCGCGCGCGCCGGCCAGGACGGCGCACGCCCCTTTACTGGTGGTTACCGGCATGTCCGGCGCCGGCCGCTCGACCGCGCTGAAGGCGCTCGAGGATCTCGGCTACGAGGCGGTGGACAATTTGCCGCTGTCGCTGCTGCCGGATCTGCTGCGCGCGCCGGCACAGCGTCCGCCGCTGGCCATCGGCGTCGATGTGCGCACCCGCGATTTCGGCGTCGGCGCTCTGCTGGCCGCGCTCGACCGGCTTGCCGGCGAGCATCAACTCGCGCTCAAGATCGTCTTCCTCGATTGCGAGGATGACAATCTGGTGCGCCGCTATACCGAGACGCGCCGGCGTCATCCGCTGGCCGGTGACCGGCCGGTGACCGACGGGATTGCGCTGGAACGTCGCCGTCTCTCCCCCTTGCGCGACCGCGCCGACCTCGTTATCGATACCACCGCCCTCAGCCCGGGGGATCTGAAACGGCTGCTCCATGGGCATTTCGCGCCCGATGCCGCACCTGGCATCACGATTTTCGTGACCTCCTTCTCCTATCGCCACGGCCTGCCGCGCGATGCGGATCTCGTGCTCGATGTGCGCTTCCTGCGCAATCCGCATTACGTACCGGCGCTCAAGCCGCTCACCGGCCGCGACGCGGCGGTCGGCGCCTTCATCGAAAGCGACGGCGATTTCGCGCCGTTCTTCGACCGGCTCTGCGCCTGGCTCGCGCCGCTGCTGCCGCGCTACGAGGGCGAGGGCAAGAGCTATCTCACCATTGCCGTCGGCTGCACGGGCGGCCGCCACCGCTCGGTCTACGTCGCCGAGCGCCTGGCGGCCTGGCTCAGTCGTCAAGGCCGGCCGGTCGGCATTGGCCATCGTGACCTCGACCAATCGGCAACGATGGTCGCCGCGGCTCCGGGCGAAGCCGACGGTTCGATAAGGGATATCGCATGATCGGAATGGTTCTCGTCACCCATGGCCGGCTCGCCGCGGAATTCGTCGCGGCGCTGGAACATGTCGTGGGGCCGCAGCGCAACATTGCTGCGGTGTGCATTGGTCCGGATGACGACATGGAGAAGCGACGACAGGACATCCTGCGCTCGGTGGCCGAGGTCGATGCCGGCGACGGCGTGGTCTTGCTCACCGACATGTTCGGCGGCACGCCGTCCAACCTCGCCATCTCGGTCATGGACAAGGCGAAGATCGAGGTCATCGCCGGCATCAACCTGCCGATGCTGATCAAGCTGGCGAGCCTCCGGCAAAGCGAGACGCTCGCCAATGCGGTGCGCGGCGCGCAGGAGGCGGGTCGGAAATACATCAACGTCGCCTCGCAGCTCCTCGCCGACGTTCGCGGATGAGCGACGGGGACGGCATTCCCCAAGGCGATGCCGGCCTCATCCGGCGGACGGTCACCATCTGCAACAAGCGCGGCCTGCATGCGCGCGCGGCCGCCCGTTTCGTCAAGCTCGCCTACACCTTCGATGCCGAGGTGATGGTGGCGAAGAACGGCGCGGCCGTCTCCGGCCGCTCGATCATGGGATTGATGATGCTCGCCGCCGGTCCCGGCACCGCTATCGAGCTGCGCGCCACCGGCCCCGAGGCCGAGCGCGCGGTCGCGGCGCTCGCCGAGTTGATCTGCGGCGGCTTCGATGAGGACTGAGCAGCAGGGCGGCGACGAGCGGGTGCTGCACGGGCTCGGCGTTTCGCCCGGCATCGCCATCGGCCCGGCTTTCGTCAGCGACGATGGCGATATCGCCGTGCCGGAATACCGCATTCCCGCCGATCAGGTCGAGCGCGAGCTGCAGCGCTTCGCCGGAGCGCTCAACGCTTCCCTGAAGCAGCTGCGCAAGCTCAAGGGCAAGGCCTCGGCGCTGCCGGATTCGGCAGCCGAGGAGGTCGGCTATCTCCTCGACGCGCATATCGCCATGCTGACCAATTCGCGCCTGGTGCGCGGCGCCGAGCGCCGCATCACCGAAGAGCGGGTCAACGCCGAGCGCGCCGTGCAGATGGAGATCGCCGAGATCGGCGACAGCTTCGCCGCCATGGGCGATGCGTATCTTGCGGCCCGCGGCGAGGATATCCGGGTCGTCGGCGCGCGGCTCATCCGCAACCTGACCAAGACGCCCTATGCGGCGCTGCAGCACGTCGCTGAGGGCACCATCATCATCGCCGAGGAGCTGACCCCGGCGGATACGGCGCTGATGGATCCGCGCCGCATCGCCGGCTTTGCCGCGGTGCTCGGCGGGCCGGAGAGCCACACCGCCATCATGGCGCGCGCGCTGCAGCTTCCCGCCGTGCTCGGCGTCGCCGGTCTGCTGACCGAGATCAAGAGCGGCGACGCCGTCGTCATCGATGGCGGCGAGGGCACCGTCATCGTCAATCCGCGGCGCGAAACCGTCGCCCGTTATGAGGCGCGTCAGGAAACGCTGGAGCGCGAAGGGCGCCAGCTCGCCCGCTTGAAGCGCCTGCCGGCGGTCACCCGCGACGGGGTCGAGATCACCTTGCAGGCCAATCTCGAGCTGGCGCGCGAGCTCGATCAGGCCATGGCCGCCGGCGCCGAAGGGCTGGGGCTGGTGCGCACCGAGTTCCTCTACATGAACCGCGAGGACCTGCCCGGCGAGGAGGAGCAGTACGAGGCTTATCGCGGCCTGGTGCGCGGCATGGCCGGCCGGCCGGTGACCATCCGCACGCTCGATGTGGGCGGCGACAAGCTCGCGGCGCCGTTGACCGAGACGATCGGCGGCGACAGCCCCAACCCGGCGCTGGGGCTGCGCGCGATCCGGCTCTCGCTGAAAGAGCGGCCGCTGCTCGATGCGCAGCTCGGCGCCATGCTGCGCGCCGGCGTCGACGGCCCGGTGCGCATCCTGCTGCCGATGGTCTCGAGCGTCGCCGAGATCCGCAAGGTGCGGGAGGCGCTGACGCAGGTGGCGCGGCGGCTGAAGCGGCGCGGCGTCAAGATCGCCGAGCCGCTGCCGGCGCTCGGCGTGATGATCGAAATTCCCGGCGCGGCGCTCGCGGCCGACGCGCTCGCCGCGGAAAGCGATTTCTTCGCCATCGGCACCAACGATCTCGTGCAATACACGCTCGCCATCGATCGCGGCGACGAGCAGGTGGCGCATCTCTACAATCCGCTGCACCCGGCAGTGCTGCGTCTCATCCAGTTCGCCGTCGAGGCGGCGCTGCGTGCGCGTATCGGCGTCAGCCTGTGCGGCGAAATGGCCGGCGATCCGCGCTTCACCGCGCTGCTGCTCGGCCTCGGCATCCGTGACCTCTCCATGGCGCCGGGCAAGATCGGCCGTGTCAAGCAGCGCGTGCGCGCGCTCGACATCGTCGCCGCCACGCGCCGCGCCCGTGCCATCATGGATCAGCTCGACGACGCCCGCATCGCCAGCCTGCTCGACGATTTCAATGCGTTGGCGTAGGGGGAGTCGTCAGTTGTCAGTTATCAGTTACGGGCGGTCGGGGACCGCGACTGACAACTGATAACTGACGACTGACAACTTCCTTCCTCCCCTTGCCGCCGCCGCGACCGCTTTGCTATATGCCGCACGCGATTTTCCTAAGGAGCATCAGGATGGCTGCTGCCGCCGACTACAAGGTCGCCGATATCTCGCTCGCGGGCTGGGGGCGCCGTGAGATCGCCATTGCCGAGACCGAGATGCCGGGGCTGATGGCGCTGCGCAAGGAGTTCGGTGCCAGGAAACCGCTGAAGGGCGCGCGCATCACCGGCTGCCTGCACATGACTATCCAGACGGCGGTGCTGATCGAGACCTTGATCGAGCTCGGCGCCAGCATTCGCTGGAGCTCCTGCAACATCTTCTCGACGCAGGATCACGCGGCGGCGGCGATCGCGGCGCGCGGCGTTCCCGTCTTTGCCTGGAAGGGCGAGACCGAGGAGGAATATGAGTGGTGCATCGAGCAGACCTTGCGCGGTCCCGGCGGCTGGACCCCGAACATGGTGCTCGATGATGGCGGCGACGCCACCAAGCTTCTGCACGACAAGTATCCGGAGCTGCTGAAGGAGGTGCGCGGCATCTCCGAAGAGACCACGACCGGCGTGCACCGCCTCTACGAGATGATGAAGGCGGGCACGCTCAAAGTGCCGGCGATCAATGTCAACGACAGTGTCACCAAGTCGAAGTTCGACAATCTCTACGGCGTGCGCGAGAGCCTCGTCGACGGCATCAAGCGCGCCACCGACGTGATGCTCGCCGGCAAGATCGCCGTCGTCGCCGGCTTCGGCGATGTCGGCAAAGGCTCGGCGGCGAGCCTGCGCGGCCAGGGCGCGCGCGTCATGGTCACCGAGATCGATCCGATCTGCGCGCTGCAGGCGGCGATGGAAGGCTATCAGGTGGTGACGATGGAGGAGGCGGCGCCGCAGGGCGACATCTTCGTCACCGCCACCGGCAATATCGACGTCATCACCCTCGACCACATGCGGCAGATGAGGGACCGCGCCATCGTCTGCAACATCGGCCATTTCGACAGCGAGATCCAGATCGCGGCGCTGCGCAACTACAAATGGGAAGAGGTGAAGCCGCAGGTCGACGAGGTCCTCTTCCCCGACGGCAAGCGCCTCATCGTTCTCGCCAAGGGCCGCCTGGTCAATCTCGGCTGCGCCACCGGCCATCCGAGCTTCGTCATGAGCGCGTCCTTCACCAATCAGGTGTTGGCGCAGATCGAGCTTTTCACCAATCAGGGTAAGTACGAGAACAAGGTCTACGTCCTCCCCAAGCATCTCGACGAGAAGGTGGCGGCACTTCACCTCGAGAAGCTCGGCGTCAAGCTGACCAAGCTGACACCGCAACAGGCCAACTATATCGGCACCGGCGCCACCGGTCCCTTCAAGCCCGAACATTACCGCTATTAGGGGCGCGCTCTTGAGCGGCTGATATTTTTCGCCTGCGAAATCTTCCCGGGCACGGCATAATCGGGCCTTTACGGCGTCGCGCAAGGCCGGCGCTGGTGGGGAAGTGTTTGATAGGTCAAGAGGTTAAGTGGTGCGGCTGATCGCCAGGCTCGGCTTCGCCGGGACGGCGCTGCTGTTACCGGCAACCGCCCATGCCGCCGGAGCGGCCGCTGTCGGGGGCCCGCTGCTCGGTCTCGGCGCCATCGTCCTGCTCATCGCCTGCGCCGCTATCCTGATCGGACGCGAGCGCCGCCGCGCCGCTGCCCTCGCGGCCGAGCGTGACGGCTTTGCCGCGGCGGCGTCCGAGCTCGATGCGCTGCTCGGCGCTCTGCCGCTCGCCCTCTGCCGCTGGCGCGACGGCGATTCGGGGGAGCGCTTCCTCGCCGGCGCGCTCGCGCTGGGCGGCCGTACGGCGCCGGGCTTTGCCGACCTCCTGGCGCGCCTCGAAGGCAGGGACCGCGCCGCGCTCGAGGCCGCCATCGACCGTCTGCGCACGGCGGGGACGGGTTTCCGGCAGACTCTGCGCTTCGGCGATGGCAGCCGCGAGCTCGAGGCGGTGGGCTCCCGCATCGGCCGGTCGGCGGTCGTCGCCTTCCTCGACCAATCGAGCCGCATTGCCGCTGCCGTCCAG
>JASHUO010000411.1 GCA_030039975.1 Alphaproteobacteria bacterium | reverse complement strand
CGGCTGTTTGGCCGCGCCGCGACCGGATTTTTCA
The DNA here is from genome assembly GCA_030039975.1 of Alphaproteobacteria bacterium. Classification (GTDB taxonomy): domain Bacteria; phylum Pseudomonadota; class Alphaproteobacteria; order ATCC43930; family CGMCC-115725; genus DAHUYF01. The sequence continues at coordinate 4,994 of JASHUO010000411.1, read as the reverse complement.
AAGATGGCATCAACGATTTTGTCGTTGCCGGCAACCGCGGTGCCGTCAATCCAGAAAAATTCGGCACCAAGGCCGCGGCACACTATCAGCTGCAGGTGCCCGCGCGCGCCTCTGTGGCGGTGCGGCTACGATTGCTTTGCGACGAGGAGGAGAGCCGCTTCGACGATTTCGATGCGGTCATGAAAAGCCGGCGTCAGGAGGCCGACGAGTACTACAATGCGGTCGGCCGGGACGTGGCGGCGGGCGATGCCCGCCTGGTCCAGCGCCGGGCGCTCGCCGGGATGCTGTGGACCAAACAATTCTACCACATCGACATGCGGGTCTGGCTGAACGGTGATCCTGGGCGTCCGTCGCCGTCTGTTCGACTGTCAGGGCGCAACTACGATTGGCCTCACCTGTACAACGAGCAGATCATGTCGATGCCCGACAAGTGGGAATACCCGTGGTACGCGGCATGGGACCTTGCCTTTCACTGTGTCGTGTTTGCCCTCGTCGATCCGACCTACGCGAAGGAGCAACTCGTGCTGCTGACCCGTGAATGGTACATGCATCCGAACGGCCAGCTGCCCGCTTATGAATGGGCGTGGGGCGACGTCAACCCGCCGGTGCATGCGTGGGCGGCATGGAACGTCTATTCGATGGACCGTGACGCGCATGGCGGCAAGGGCGACCGCTATTTTCTGGAACGCGTCTTCCACAAGCTGATGCTGAACTTCACCTGGTGGGTCAACCGCAAGGATCAGGAGGGCCGCAACATATTCCAGGGCGGATTCCTCGGTCTCGATAACATCGGGATCTTCGACCGAAGTGCCCCGCTGCCGACCGGCGGCTACATCAACCAGTCGGACGGCACCGCGTGGATGGCGATGTACACCTTGAACCTGTTACACATCTCGCTCGAGCTTGCACTCGAAGACCCGGTGTATGAGGACATCGCGGTCAAATTCTTCGAGCATTTTCTATACATCGCCCAGGCTATGACGAATATCGGCGGGGAGGGGATCGGGCTGTGGGACGAAGAGGACGAATTTTATTACGATGTGCTGAACCTGCCCGGCGGCGAGCGGGTGCCGCTCAAAGTGCGCTCGATCGTCGGGCTGATCCCGATCTTCGCCGTCGAGGTGCTGGAAGGCGGGGTGTTTGAGCGACTGAAGGAGTTTACTAGCCATTCGCGCTGGTTTCTCGAACATCGCAAGGATTTGGCAAGCCTGGTCTCGCGCTGGCACGAGGCCAGCGGCGGCGAGCAACACTTGATGTCGCTATTGCGCGGCCATCGCCTCAAAGCCCTGCTCCGTCGCATGCTGGCTGAAGACGAATTTCTGTCGGATTACGGAGTGCGCTCACTGTCGAAATACCATGACAAGCACCCGTTCCTCTTTGAGCACGGCGGACAGCAGCATAGCGTCACCTATCTGGCGGGTGAGTCGACCTTGGGCTTGTTTGGCGGCAACTCGAACTGGCGCGGTCCAATCTGGGCGCCGATCAACTTCCTGCTGATCGAGTCGCTGCGCCGCTTTCACCGCTACTACGGCCCCGATTTCAAGGTCGAGTGTCCGACCGGGTCCGGCGTCTATATGAACCTGGCGGAGGTTGCGGCCGAGCTGTCGCGCCGGCTCGCCCGGCTATTCCTTCCCGACGAGAGGGGCCATTGTCCGGCGCTCGGCTCCGTACCGTTGTTCCACAACGATCCGAACTTCCGCGACCATCCGCTCTTCTTCGAATATTTTCACGGCGAGACTGGCCGCGGCCTCGGAGCCTCGCACCAGACCGGCTGGACCGGGTTGATCGCGCTGCTTTTGCGGGCGCAACCGCGCGCCGGTGCCGGCGTGCTACCCAACAGCGCCTGAATTCATCGGGCGAGCCGCGAAGACTTCGCGTCCTCAAGGAAGCCAAGCGCAGCGGAAGTGAAGACGGCAAGATAATCGCGCTCCGGTGGTTCGGGCGCGGCTAACCAATCTTATTGATTGCGCACCCGGGGCTGGGTATATGCTCTCCCGCCAAGATCACCGATGAGCACGATCTCGCATACCGACGGATTTGCCCGTTGCTCCTGGGTCGGGCGGGACCCGCTTTACGTCGCTTATCACGACGAGGAATGGGGCGTGCCAGAATACGACGATCGCGCCCTCTTCGAGAAGCTCGTGCTCGACGGCTTCCAAGCTGGTCTCTCGTGGAGCATCATCCTGCGCAAGCGCGAAAATTTTCGCCGTGCGTTCGACGCTTTTGAGCCGACCAAAATCGCGCGTTACACGCCGACGAAGGTCGAGCGGCTAATGCAGGACGAAGGCATCGTACGCAATCGCTTGAAGATCGAAGGATCGATCGCCTCCGCGCGCGCTTGGCTCGATACAATGGAGAACGGACCGGGCTTCTCGAAGCTGCTGTGGAGCTTCGTCGATGGCCGTCCCAAGATCAGCCACTTGCGTAGCATCAAGCAGGTGCCGACGGAGACCGACTTGTCGCGTAAGATCTCGAAAGAACTCGCCGGTCGTGGCTTCAAGTTCTGCGGACCGACCATCGTCTATGCCTTTATGCAGGCCGTTGGCATGGTCAACGACCACCTTGTGACGTGTTACCGTCATCCGGATTTCGCGACGCGGCCGGCACGTCTCACGAAGTCGCCCAAGCGCTAGGCCAGGTCGCGGTCGAGGCCGATCCGCGGCAGAAGGCTGCCCCAAGCGCCAGGCGCAAGAGCCGCGCAATGTCGCGTCGCCCTACGGCCGCTTGAGCCAGGGGCCGGCAAGGCGAGGGGGATGATCTTCGGATACAATGTCCGGAACTCAAATTGTCGGGCCGACAAAAATGGGCGCGGCGAGGCGACGACAGGCGACAGCGATCACGGCACGGGTTCTGAGCGGGCTCGTGCTGGCGCTGATCTCGACGGGCGCCATTGCGGCTCCGGTGCGGATTGAAATCCATGGCGTCGTCAAATCCGCCGGCACGGTCCACATCGCGCTCTTCCATGACGAAAACAGCTGGGACCGTGAGGATGCCGACTCCACGGTTCAGGTTCCCGCGGTGCCGGCAACGACCGTCGCGCAGCTGGATCTGCCGCCGGGCGACTACGCCTTTTTCATTTACGACGACGTCAACGGCAACGGCAAACTCGACAAAACCTGGCTCGGATTCCCGGATGAGCCCTACGCCTTCAGCAACAACGTCAAGCTCGGCTTGTCCAAGCCAAGCTTTTCAGCGTTGAAATTTACCGTCCCCCCGCAGGGCGCCCAGCAGGTCATTCAACTGGTCGAGCCGTAAGCGGATCGGACGCGCGCGACGGCGGCCATCGCCGGGGTGAACGCGATAACCTTGCGCCGCCATCGCGATAGCGGCGCGCCAGCGCGGCGCAGACCATGAGCTGAAGTTGGTGGAACAGCATGGCGGGCAGGATGATGATGCCGAGATGGCCGGCGAACATCACGCTCGCCATGGGCAAGCCGCTGGCCAGGCTCTTCTTCGAACCGCAGAAAACGATGGCGATTTCGTCGGCCCGCGAGAAACCGAGCGCACGGCTTGCCACGGTGAGGATCGTCAATACGCTGGCCAGGAGTGCCGCGTCGACCAGCGCGAGCCGCAAGAGTTGCGCGGCGTCGACCTCGTGCCAGAGGCCATTGGCGACGCCACGACTGAAGGCGGCGTAGACGATGAGCAGGATCGAGCCGTAATCCACCGTCTTCAGCAGGCGCGCGCGGCGCATGACAAAGCCGCCGATCCAAGGCCGCAGCGCCTGCCCGGCGACGAAAGGCAGCAGCAGCTGGACCACAATGTCCCGCAGAGAGGCGAGCGACAGGCCGGTGCCGCTTCGGCTCAGCAGCAGGCCGGCGATCAGCGGCGTCAGAACGATGCCCAGCAGGCTCGAGGCGGAGGCGCTGCACACCGCCGCCGCCACATTGCCGCGGGCAACCGAGGTGAAGACGACCGAGGCCTGGACGGTCGAAGGCAGGGCGGTGAGCAAAATCAGCCCGGGCCAGAGCGGCGCCGGCAGTAGCCCTGGGACGAAGTAGCGCGCGCTGGCGCCCAGCAACGGGAAGAGGGCGAAGGTGCCCGCCAGCACCATCCCCTGCAGCCGCCAGTCACGGGCCCCGGCGAGCGCTTCGGCAGGCGACAGGCGCGCGCCGTGCAGAAAGAAAAGCAGCGCCACAGCGCCATCGGCAACGCCGTCGGCCGCTTCACCCATGACACCGCGCGCGGGCAGCAGCGAGGCGAGCCCGACGGTGAGCAGGATTGCGACCAGGAAGGGGTCGAGGCGGGACCAGAGGGAGCGGAACCGTGTCATGTCGTGCTCTCGAACATCGGCTCTGAACTTGGCCGACGCCGTGCTTATTGTGAATACCGCACACAGATGTTACTGTTATCATGAATCATGATTTCCGATGCTTGACCCCATCCTGCTGCGCAGCTTCCTGGCCGTGGTCCAGACGCGCAGTTTCACCCAGGCGGCGGCGCGGCTCGGCCTCCGGCAGTCGACGGTGAGCCAGCACGTCCGCAAGCTCGAGGCGCAGGCGCGGCGGCGTCTTCTCATTCGCGACACCCACTCGGTGGCAACGACCGCCGATGGCGAGGCCATGATCGAGTTCGCCCAGAGCATCCTCGCCGCGACCGAGCGGGCCGAGCATTATTTCGCCGGCTCCGAGCTGCGCGGGCGATTGCGCTTCGGCACGTCGGAAGATTTCGTTGCGTCGCGCCTGCCGCGGCTGCTGCGCGATTTCGTGCGCGCGCATCCCCTGGTCGATGTCGAGCTGACGGTCGGGCTCAGCGGCGATCTCCACCGGAAGCTCGCGGCCGGCGAACTCGACCTCATGTGCGCCAAGCGGCGTCCCGGCGAGGAGCGCGGACGCCTGGTCTGGCAGGATCGATTGGTTTGGGTGTCGGGCGGCCCGCACCCCCTCGATCCCGGCGCGACCGTGCCGCTGATCTTTCATCCACCGCCCAGCATCACGCGCGACATCGCACTCACGGCGTTGGAGCGGCATGGCCGGCCCTGGCGCATCGTCTGC
>JASHUO010000410.1 GCA_030039975.1 Alphaproteobacteria bacterium | reverse complement strand
TGAGCGAGAGCAACGACGACCCCGCAAGCACACAGCCGACACTGAATCGGCGCAGGACAGCGGCCGCCACGCGCGACCGCGCGAACGGCGGCCGGGCGGCCGGCCGAGCAGCTTCGAATTCCATATTCCCCCCGGACGCGGATGAGCGTGCTCCCCGTCACCCGCGAACGAAAGGCAGTCGGCTCTTGCCGAAAGCGCGAGAGCACCAGCCGCCCCATCGAGACACCCCGCTCGACGCGCCCGCGCATGACCACGGCGATGGCAGGTCTCCTGGCTTGCGGTTCCTTGCCTTGCGCCGCCTTCCCGGTTTCCCAGTGGCATCAATGGCGCGCGGCGAACCGCCTACAGTTGCGGGGGCAGCCACGGCTTGCAGCGCATGCCGCGCCGGCACCGTGTTCCCATTCAATCCCCGAAGGGAACCATCGGCATCATCCTACGCAGCTTCCGAGTATGACGTCCAGGACGAAATATCATACCATCGGCAATGCAGATCAAGGAGCGCACTTCATGCAACGTGTCACCATCGTACTCGACGACGAGCTCATGGCGGAGCTCGACCACCTGATCGCCCAGCGCGGCTATCAGAACCGATCGGAAGCCATTCGCGATCTCACTCGCAGCGGTATGAGGCAGGCGAACGAGAAGGCGACTGCGACACGCAATTGCGTCGCCGCGCTCATCTATGTCTTCGATCACGGCACCCGCGAGCTGCCCAAACGCCTGACGCGTTTCTTTCACGAACATCACGACCTGTCATTGTCGGCAATGCACGTCCACCTCGATCACGACAGCTGCATGGAGGTGTCGGTTCTACGCGGCAAGACCGAGGCGGTGGAGCGCTTTGCTGACCACGTCATCGCCGAGCGAGGCGTTCGCCATGGGCGGCTCGTGATGGTTCCGGTCGACGTCGAGGAAGAGAAGCACGGACACGGAGTAGCGCCGGAACAGAGACATATGCATGTCCATGTCCGTGACGCCGGCTAGACCGCAGGAGGAATGGGCGCGGCATCGGCCGGTCCAAACTTTATCGGCGCATGCCGAAATGCCCCGGCCCGCCCCGTACCCCGCTCGTCCTTCGAACACGGCCGCTCGCCCAAGGCGGCGGATGGGGTATGGTTCAGAGCAGCGGGAAGGCGGCAAGAGGAACGCCCATGTTCGGCATCGACGGTTTCGACCCCTGGACGGGTCTCGACGGACGATACGAGGCGAGCAACCCGCGGCTCATGGTGGTTGGTGATGTACGGCTGGACGCGCCACTGACCGACCGCGAGAGCGTCCTGCGCAAGATCAACGGGGCGCCCGATCTCATCTTCACCAATTTTGAGCAGGCGGTGCTCGGCCAGCGTCATTGGGAGGAGGACTTTCGCGCCGCCGTCCGGGCATTCTGGGAATGCACCGTGTTTTACAACTACAACGCGACCCATCTCGGCGGACGAACGGGCGCGACGCTCACTGCCCGCATCCGGTCGGACCCGCTTCATTCCCGGCTCCTGCGCGACATGCTGCTGCGCTACAAGCCGAGCCATGCGATCGTTTGGGGCGAGGCGAACTGGGACGCGATTGCCGTCGCTGATGCCCGATGGGAAGCAGAGGCGCCGATCCATCGCGGCGAGATCGACGAGCCTTGCCGCAGCGTCATCCTTGACGGGCAGCGAACCCGCTTCACCCGCATTCGCCATCCCTCCGCGGGCTTTGCCTATGACCGGTGGTCCGGGCTGCTCTCCCGGTTTCTGCAACCTGCCGCTTAGGAAGCTTTGAGAAACAGTCGGGGCGGCGCGCTTTGCTTCGATGAAAGCACCGATCGAAACCTGGCGCTATTCGTGGCTTCTACTCGTCAAGGGAGCCGACCGTTGTCGGCAGCGCCCCAACCGTGACGTTCGCCAGGGCGGCCCGCTCAGCGGCTGCCGCCGCAGAACGACGCGGCGAGGACGGCCGCGCTGAGCGCGCCAGCGGGGTGGAGGCCCTGTGTGGATGCGCGGCCGATGGCGAGACCGCCGAGCCAAGCTGCCACCATCATAGCGCCAAGCGCGACGCCAGCGAGCAAGGGGGCCGATGATCTTCGATCGATACGCAGGATCCGCTCCTCGATGGCAGCTTAGCCTCGTGAGGTGCAAAGGTTCTTCTGAAGGAGCCCGCACAACCGGCCAGCGTCCGCCTGCGCTAGGGCGATAATGGAGGCGAGCTGTTCGATCTACTCGCTGCTCATTCACATATCTGTGACGCTGGGTAGACCGTAGCATGGATGAACCGAGGGGCCTAGCACGCGGCGACAGCACTCGGCGACGCGATGACGGACATCCGATAGAGTCCGTTGCCACCCTTTCGCTTTTGGACGAGTTCGTTCGCGCGCGCGGGCGGCCTCTGCTATCGTTCGAATTGATGACAGGCCTGCGGAAGTTTATACGATCGCGACGGTCAGGCGCCGCGCTCGCGGTGTGCATTGCCTATTTGCTGGCAATCCAAGCTTTCGTCGCAAGCATCGGGCTGGGCATGTCGGCGCTCGCGGCGTCCGGGCCAGATGGCTCTGCGATCTGCAGTTTTGCTTCGCGAGCAGCGCCGACGCCGACTGACCACCGCCAAAAGCCCCATCCCGCCCCCCAGTGTCCGTTTTGCCTCGTCGCCGGACAAAGCGCCGGTCACATCGCCCTGTTGGGCCCGGCCCAGGCGCCGCCAGCCTATGCCGGAGTGCTCCTAGGCACGGTGTCAGACCGTGCGGACGATACTTTCGTCCCTCCGTTCCGCCGCACGGTCGGCAATCCACGCGCTCCCCCGGTTTTCTCCGCCTGACGCTCGAACTCGCTCCGCCGTTGCGGAGAGCCTTCACTTCTGTGCGGAGAATACCATGCGTGCTTTGTCCAAACTCGCCTCGACGTCCGAACTCGTCTTGATTTTTCTGCTGTTGGCATTTGCACCTGCCGCTTTCGCTCAAGGAGGCGGCGCTTCTACGATTGCCGTTGAGGGGCCGTGGGCCCGGGCGACGCCAGCGGGCGCCCGAACTGGTGCCGTCTACATGACGCTCGCCAACAAAACCAACGCGTCGGATCGCCTCACCGGTGCATCGTCTGACGTTGCCGCAGAGGTCCAAATTCACGAGATGTCGGTCGTCAACGGCATCATGAAAATGCGTCAGCTCGCGGACGGCCTCGCCATCCCGGCCGGCGGATCCGTAACCCTCAAGCCCGGCAGCTATCACGTCATGTTGATCGGGTTGAAAAAGCCGCTGGCCGCAGGCGAAGCCTTTCCGCTCACGCTGACCTTTCAAAACGCCGGGAATATTTCCGTGACGGTTCAGGTCAAAGCCATGGGCGCGATGCAGGACAACAAGTCCGGCGGCATGGGTAAGATGGAGATGAAGTGATGCGCACGCGTCGCTGGGTTCTTACGGCGTTGGCCGGCGTTGCCGGCTTCGCCGCGCTCGGGCTGTACCTCGCCCTCATGGTCTCCGCGCACCAGCCGGAACAGGCCTCCGGCATTGGTCACTTCGGCGGTCCATTCACGCTCGTCGACGATTCCGGCGCGCCCGTCACCGAAAGGACGCTTGCC
>JASHUO010000409.1 GCA_030039975.1 Alphaproteobacteria bacterium | reverse complement strand
CCGAGAAACTCTATGGGCGCGCACGCGAGATCGAGATCCTGCTCGCCTCATTCGATCGCGTCGTGGGTGGCGGCGGCCCGGAGTTAGTGCTCGTTTCTGGCTACTCCGGTATCGGCAAGTCTTCCGTTGTCAATGAGCTCCATAAACCGCTCGTTCCGCCGCGCGGGCTTTTTGCCTCGGGGAAGTTCGACCAATACAAACGCGACGTTCCTTACGCCACCATGGCGCAAGCGTTTCAGAGTCTGCTCCGAGCGCTTCTGGGCAAGAGCGAGGCGGAGCTGCGCATCTGGCGCGACGCCATCCAAGAGGCGCTCGGCCCGAACGCCCTGCTTGTCGTCGACCTGGTTCCTGAATTGAAGCTCATCATCGGAGAACAGCCGCCGGTTCCCGTTCTTCCGCCGCAAGATGCACAGCACCGGTTCCAGTTGACGTTCCGGCGATTCATCAGTGTGTTCGCGCGACCGGAGCATCCGCTTGCTCTCTTCCTTGACGACCTGCAATGGCTAGACGCGGCAACGCTCGATTTGCTCGAGAGCCTACTGACTCAGCCGGATATGCGACACCTGATGTTGATCGGCGCCTATCGAGCCAACGAAGTCGACCCCATCCACCCGCTGATGCGCAAGCTCGAAGCGATTCGCGAAGCCGGAGCGGCAGTGCAGGAAATCGCCCTTGCGCCACTGGCCCGTGAAGACCTCGAACAGTTGATCGCGGATTCTCTTCGAAGCGACCCGGAGCGAGCCGCCCCATTGGCAGAACTGGTGCACCAGAAGACGGCCGGCAATCCATTCTTCGCCATTCAGTTCTTGAACTCGCTTGCTGACGAGGGGTTGCTCAATTTCGACCATCATGAAGCGAGATGGTCTTGGGACATCAAACGGATTCACGCCAAGGGCTACACCGACAACGTGGTCGACTTGATGGTAGGGAAGCTGAGCCGTCTGCCGATCGAAACTCAGAAAGTATTGCAGCAGCTTGCTTGCCTTGGCATCAGCGCGGATTTCGCGCTGCTCACGATGGTTTACGAGCGTCCAGAAGATGAGATGCACAGTAACGTGGCCGAAGCGATTCGCGCCGGACTCGTAATTCATTCCGAACGGACGTATAGATTTCTGCATGATCGGGTCCAGGAGGCGGCATACCTCTTGATCCCAGAACGTTTGCGCGAACAGACCCATCTCCGAATCGGGAGACTGCTTGCGACGCACACTCCTCCAGAAATGCGGGAGGAGATAATCTTTGAAATCGTAGGCCAGCTCAACCGCGGTGCCGGCCTGATCGTCTCAGCCGCGGAGCGGGAGCAGGTCGCCGAGCTGAACCTGATCGCGGGCCAGCGCGCCAAAGAGGCGACGGCCTACGACTCCGCGCTGACCTACCTCGCTGCCGGTCGCGCGTTGCTGCCGGAGGACTGCTGGGAGCATTGCGGCGCACTCACCTTTGCGCTCGAATTGCACCAGGCTGAATGCGAGTTCCTGACCGGCGCGCTGGCGGAAGCAGATGCGCGCCTCGCCGGGCTGGCGCGCCGGAACGTTGGCCTGCCCGATCTGGCCGCCGTCGCCCGGCTGCAGGTGGAGCTCTTCACGACCCTCGGCCGGACATATCGTGCCATCGAAGTCTGTCTCGACTATCTCCGGCACGTCGGCATCGAGTGGTCGGCGCATCCGACGAAGGAGGAGGTCCAAAAGGAATACGAGCGCCTCTGGAACCAAATCGGGCGTCGCTCGGTCGAGGACCTCGTCGACCTGCCCCTCATGATCGACCCTGAGTGGCGCGCAACCATGGACGTCCTCACCGCGGTCGCTTCAACCGCGCTGTTTACCGACGAGAATCTGCCCTGTCTCGTGATTTGTCGGATGGCGAACCTTAGCCTGGAGCACGGCAACAGTGACGGATCTTGCTACGCCTACGCGTGGCTCGGAATGCTCCTTGGGCCCTATTTTCACGAATACCGGACAGCGTTCCGCTTCGGTAAGCTCGGACTCGACCTGATGGAGCGCTGCGGGCTGCGTCGCTTTGAGGGCCGCGTCTACCTAATCTTCGGGCACCGCGTTATTCCGTGGACGCAGCCGATCCGCGCCGGCCGGCCGTTTGTGCGGCGCGCCTTCGATTCCGCCAAAAAATTCGGCGACCTCACCTTTGCAGCTTTTAGCTGCGACAACTTGATAACAAGCCTCCTTGCCACCGGCGATCCGCTCTCCGATGTCGAGCGCGAGGCTGAAGCCGGGCTCGGCTTCGCGCGCCAGGCGCAGTTCGGCCTGGCCGCCGACCTGAGCACTCCCCAGCTCAGGATGATCCGAACCCTCCGCGGCCTTACCCCGGAGTTCGGCTCCTTCAACGATGCCGACTTCGACGAAAGCGGGTTCGAGCGGCATCTGGAGGAAGATCCAAGGCTGGTGACCGCCGCCTGCCGGTACTGGAACCGAAAGATGCAGGCGCGCTTCTTCGCAGGCGCCTACGGTTCCGCCATCGCTGCGGCGGCGAACGCCGAACGGCTTCTTTGGACGTCGCCGTACTTCTTCGAGTTGGCCGAGTACCATCTCTACACGGCGCTGACGCGGGCTGCACTTTGTGCTGCGGCGCCTGCTTTCGAACGTACCAAGCACCTGGAAGCATTGGGTGCCCACTGTCGCCGGCTCCAGGAGTGGGCCGAGAACTGCGCGGAGAATTTCGAGCCTCGTGCGGCGCTGGTCGCCGCCGAACTCGCGCGCCTCGAAGGCCGCGAGTTCGACGCCGAGCGTCTTTACGAACAGGCGATCCGCTCGGCGCAGGCAAACGGATTTCTGCACATCGAGGCGCTCGCCAATGAGCTCGCGGCGCGCTTTTACCTGGCGCATGGCTTCGAAAAGATCGTGATCACTTATTTGCGAGACGCCCGATACTGCTACCTCCGTTGGGGAGCCGACGGCAAGGTGCGGCAACTCGACGAAATGTATCCGCAACTCGGGAAGGAAGAGCCGACGCCCGACCCGACGAGTACGATTGGGACATCCCTCGAACAACTCGACCTCGCGACCGTAATCAAACTTTCGCAAGCAGTCTCGGGGACAATCGTGCGGGAGAGGCTGCTTGTGACGGTCATGCGCGCCGCCATTGAGCATGCGGGAGCTGAGCACGGCCTGTTGATCTTATGGCGTGGCGCCGAGCCGCGGATTGTGGCGGCAGCCTCGATCGTCGGCGGCGCGGTCGCCGTGCATTTGTGCGACGATCCCGTGACGGCAGCGGCGCTGCCGGAGATGATCCTCCATTATGTCCTGCACACCCGGGAGAGCGTCATTCTCGACGATGCTGTCGCCCTGAATCCATTTTCGGCTGATCCCTACATCCAGGCGCGCCAAGTGCGATCCATTCTTGGTCTGCCGTTGACCACCCAGGCCAACCTCATTGGTGTGCTCTACCTCGAGAACAACTTGGCTACACGGGCTTTTGCGCCGGGTCGGATCGCGATCCTCAAGCTACTCGCCTCGCAAGCTTCCATCTCGCTGGAGAATACCCGGCTGTATCGTGATCTTGCGAAACGGGAAGCGAAGATCCGGCGTCTGTTCGACGCCAACATCATCGGGATCTTCATCTTCGATGTTGAAGGTCGGATCATCGAGGCCAATGAAGCATTCCTCCATATGGTGGGATACGACCGGGAAGACGTTGTTGCGGGCAATGTCTGCTGGACGGACCTGACACCGCCGGAATGGCGCGACCGTCATGCGCGAGCAGCGGCCGAGCTAGAGATCGCTGGGACAGTCCAACCCTATGAGAGAGAGTATTTCCGCAAGGACGGCAGCCGCGTGCCGGCGCTCATCGGCTCGGCGCGGATCGATGAAAGTGGGAATGAAGGCGTCGCTTTCGTGCTCGATCTGACCGAACGCAAGCGCGCTGCGGAGGCCTTGCGCGAAGTTCAGATGGAACTGGCGCACGCGAGCCGCGTCGCGACGATGGGGCAGCTAACAGCCTCGATCGCCCATGAAGTGAACCAGCCCATCGCGGCGGCTGTCACAAGTGCGGAGGCGGCGCTGC
>JASHUO010000408.1 GCA_030039975.1 Alphaproteobacteria bacterium | reverse complement strand
GCCGAACCCTCCTGCGAAATGGACGAGCAATCGACGACAAGTTTCGGAAGCTTTTCGCCGTTCGCCAATCCGCCTGGCCCGAACAGCACTTCCTTGAGGTCCTCGGTCGTGGAAACCATCGTGAAGACGGTGCCGCACGCGGCAAGGTCGCGCTTCTGCGCGACAACGCGCGCTCTCGCTTCGCGCAACGCTTCGGCCTTGGTCGCAGTGCGGTTCCATACCGAGACCTCATGGCCTGCCTTGATCAGCCGCCGCACCATCGCCTCTCCCATTCGGCCGAGACCGATCCATCCAACCTCTGCCATCACTTGACTCCTTCAACTTTTAGACCGCTGCCGGCCTCAAATCGTCGCCTTCGTATGCTTCGTGCCTCGGTACACCGTCCGCTGGCGTAGTCAACCACCACGTGGCCCTAGAGTCTTTGGTCCTGTTGCGGCTTGATGATTCTTTCGCCCAATTCCTCAATGATCCCGATCGATGATCGCGTGGGGCGTGCTAATCGCGTGGGGGGTGCTAAGAGTGCCCGTAGATGTCATGCTCGGTCGGCTTTGGCGTCGCGGTCACCAACTTTACTCCGTCCGGCGCACGGAAGCGGTGCCACAGGTTTTTGCACCGTGCAGTGCTCAGCGCGTATGACAGCGGCCCGTCTTCGGCGACTACGTACAAAATCGCGGCGCCGTCGACGACCTGCACGAGCTCGTCGCCGCTGGGGTGGCGCTCCCAGGCCGCGTCGCCTGAGAATTTCTCGCAGAAAATATAGCCGTCGCGTTCGGGTGACAGCGTGACAAAGGCACCGCTCGATATGCGCTCTGCTTCGGTCGTCTCCGGCTGGCGGCCCTGTAGCATCGGCAATTTGCCGACTTCGCCCAGGCCGATGATCTTGATCACCTGTCCCCTTCTTACGAGTTGAGTTGGGGAACGATATCGCCGCATCGAGTCGAAATTCCTCAGATTCCACCGATTAAGCACGATTGTGTCCCTGGTGACCACGCGATCGGCAGCGCTATCCAACGCCGAAACACCAGTTCTAATCTCGCGTTGCCGGTGCCGCATGAGGATCGCGCGCCCGCGCGAGCCGCGAGCAATCAACGGCCGCGGCTTGGATGTCGGCTGTGCAGGCAACCGTTATCCACCCATTAGCTGACAAATGGCTTACAAACGCTCAGCCACCTATCTCCGGGCCACGGGCCGCATGCGGCCCTAAAGGAACCCTCGCCAACGGTAGCTCGGGGCGTCTACCGAGCGGGTGATAGCGGCCGCCTATTCTTCGGCAGCCGGTGGGCGCTCTACCCCGTCGGAGTTGGCGATCAGCGCGCGACCGGCGTCGGTGATGGCGACGCTGGCGCGTCCTCTGCTGCCCCATCGGGCGATAAGCCCGCGCTTCTCCAACAGGGCAAATGTCCGCGACGCATCTTCTATCTCGGCTCTGATGTGCCGATGCTCGAGGAGGCGCACGCCACGGTCATCTTGTCCAATGTGGACGCCAAGATGGGTACCGAAGCCATCAATGCCTGATGGTGGTTTCCCAGCGGTGCGCTCCGCTTCGTCCGCATGCCATTGGCGCACCCGTTCGGCGATGGCGCTCCGAAACTCTGGATCATGCCAAGCCTTATTGAGGACGGCCCAGGTCGACCACGCCTGATCCTCGCCCGGATCGCCAAGGGCGAATAGCGCTTTCAACAAGAGGCGTTGCTGTTTTCCGACTTCCACAACGGGAGCGTCCTGCGCCTCGCCCGCTGCGTGAACAGCGCGATACCATTCGCCGCCCGGCAGGATATACCTGTGATACTCACCACCGGGCGCCAGCATTGCCAGAAGTTCGGCCTCGGTTTCGATGCTCCGGATCTGGCGGAGGTACGAGAGCTGCTTGTCGTCTTCGTTGATACGATAGGCGCAGTAGCGCGTCTTGAGCATCATCAGCCCGTAGCTCTGGGCGTTCCGTCGGTTGAACCAGACGATATGGCCGCCCCTCTTGTGGAGCCGCGTCCAATCCCGGCCCCATGTTTTATTGATGTCCGGGCGCCGTTGGGTCAGGCGGCGCAGGGCGCGTAAGACCGATACGATGTGCTTGTGTTCGACAGCGGCGATGCCGTAGACGCGCTCAGCAAGTTCCTCGGCCGTGACCGCCATGTCAGGATTGCTGTCCAGCAGGGCGGCGATTGTCCTCTCAATCTTTCCGGGTCCGCGGCTCATTTCGCCCCCCCGATCAGACCTAGTGCGTCGAACCAGCGGCCGGCGCCGACGCAAAGCAGTCGAGTTGATCCGCTAAGCCTATCGACGCCTCGCTTGGAACTTATCGAGGAATTGCCGAACGACAGCGGTCGTCACATAGTTCGATCCCTGAAATCCGCCCGAGCTGATAATCCCAAGGAGGCAAAATCTGTTCTTGTCGAAGACTCCTCCACCGGAGTCTCCGGGCTTCGCTGGAAAATTGATCCGCGAGTACTGGCCCGTGCCAACCTCGGACTTCGCGGAGTATGTCCCGTATTTGGTCGAGACCGCGATTTCCACATCTTTCTCCGTCAGATCAGAATCGCACAATCGATGCGGCGATTCAGTCCGAAGCTCTGGTTGCATCATCCGTGAATCCACTTCTACGAGCGCAAGGTCCATCCCTTCCGAATAGGTGAGGCCGTCCTCGTTGTCCCAGGGCTGGATTGCGAGCGTCTTCGCCGGCAGTTCCGCGGTTACGAATTCGATCACGGGATCGGTCATGCCGGCGTCCGCGCAATCATCGC
>JASHUO010000407.1 GCA_030039975.1 Alphaproteobacteria bacterium | reverse complement strand
GAGGCGCGGTGGTCGCTGCCGAGGATGCAATAGACGGCGGGCAGCACGAAGAGGGTGAAGAGCGTGCCGATCGACATGCCGGTGACGACGACGAGGCCGATCGAGAAGCGGCTCGCGGCGCCGGCGCCGGATGCGGTCAGCAGCGGAATGAGGCCCACTACCATCGCCGCGGTCGTCATCAGGATCGGCCGGAGCCGCACTCGCGCGGCGCGCGCGATGGCCTGCACACGGTCGAGCTCCTCGTTGCGCTGCAGGTCATTGGCGAAGGAGACCATCAAGATGCCGTGCTTGCTGATGAGGCCGATCAGGGTCACCAGCCCGATCTGAGTATAAATGTTGAGACTCGCCACCCAGAAGAACAGCGGCAGCAGCGCGCCGAACACCGACATCGGCACGCTGACCAGGATGACGAGGGGATCGCGCAGGCTCTCGAACTGCGCCGCCAGCACGAGGAAGATGATCATCAGCGCGAAGACGAAGGTATAGGTGAGCTGATTGCCCTCGCGCGTGAATTGCCGCGCATCGCCGATATAGTCGTGCGAGAAGCCCTTGGGCAGCGATTGTGTCGCCTTCTCGCAGAAATCGACCGCCTGGCCGATGGTGACGGTGGGCATCAGCACCGCCTGGAACGTGGCGGAGTTGAGCTGGTTGTATTGCGTCAGCGCGTTGGCGTCGGTGCTGCTGGTCAGCGATACCACGGTCGACAGCGGAATCTGCTGACCGCTGGCGGTGGTGACGTAGTAATGCGTCAGCGCGTCCGGTGTCAGCCGATCGGCGCGCGGCACTTGCGGGATGACGTAATAGCTGCGGCCGGAGAGGTCGAAGCGATTGATGAAATTCTCGCCCACCAGCACCGCCAGCGTATCGGCAATCGACTGCATGCTGACGCCGAGATCGTTCGCCTTGGAGCGATCGATATGGACGTTGATCGTCGGATTGTCGAAGCGCAGATCGCTGTCGGTGACGATGAAGAGGCCGCTTTGCCGCGCCGCCGCCTTGAGCTTCTCCATGGCATTGTAGATCGTCTCGTAATCCGCCGGCGCACTGATCACCATCTGGAAAGGCAGCCCGTTGACCGAGGTCGGCAGTGGCGACGGCGAGAAGATGAAGGTCAAGACGCCCGGGATCTTGTTGACCGCCGCCTGCACCAGCGGTTTCAGCGCCAAGGTCGAGCGCTTGCGCTCGTTCCAGGGCTTGGTGACGAAGCCGGAGAAGCCCTGCTGCGGGCCTTGTGTGCCGCTGATGATGAAGGTGTGGTCGGTCTCGGGGAAGGAGGTATAGGCGTCATTGATCTGCTGGCTGTAGGACTCCATGTAGTCGAGATTGGCGTATTGCGGCGCCTTGGAGAGCGCCAGCAGCACCCCCTGATCCTCTTCCGGCGCGAGCTCGCCCTTGGTGTGGAGGAAGAGGAAGACGATCGCCGCCAGGATGGCGAGGGCGAAGACATAGACCACCGGCCGATAGGCCAGCGCCACGCCGAGGAGCCGCGCGTAGAAATTGGCGATGGCGGTGAAGCCGCGGTCGATGAGCCGGGGGAAGCGGCCGTTCAGCGTCTCGCGCTTCAGCAAGGTCGCGCACATCATCGGCGACAGGGTGAGCGCGATGATGCCGGAGACGATGACCGACCCCGCCAGCGAGAAGGCGAATTCGCGGAAGAGGGCGCCGGTGAGACCGCCGAGCAGGCCGATCGGAGCATAGACCGCGGCCAGCGTGATGGTCATGGCGATGATCGGCCCGACGATTTCGCGCGCGCCGATGAGCGCCGATTGGAGCGGCGTCTTCCCCTCTTCCATGTGCCGGTGGACGTTCTCGACGACGACGATGGCGTCGTCGACGACGAGGCCGATCGCCAGCACCATGGCGAGCAGCGTCAGCAGGTTGAGGCTGAAGCCGAGCGCCAGCATCACCGACATGATGCCGACCAGCGACAGCGGGATGGTGACGATCGGAATGATCACCGAGCGCGGCGAGCCGAGGAAGAGGAAGATGACGACGATGACGATGAGCGCCGCCTCGACCAGGGTGCGCACCACCTCGTTGATCGAGGATTGGATGAAGACGGTGCCGTCATAGGCGATGTTCATGGTGACGCCGGGCGGCAGCGTCCGCTCGATGTCGGGCTGCATGGCGCGGATCGCCTTGACCACGCTCAGCGGATTGCCGGTGGGCGTCACCTGGATGCCGAGGAACACGGCATGCTCGCCATTCATCGATACGGCGGTGTCGGTGTTCTGCGGCCCGAGCTCCACTTTGGCGATGTCCTCGATCCGGACGAGCGCGCCGCCGCGCGCCTTCACCACCATGCGCTTGAACTGCTCGACATCGGTGAGGCCGGTATCGGCGGTGACGTTGGTGACGGTGAAGTAGCCTTTGCGCTGTCCGGGCGCCGCCTGGAAATTGTTGGCGCGGATCGCCTGGGCCACGTCATCGGCCGAGATGCCGCGCGCCGCCATGCGCAGCGGATCGAGCCAGATGCGCATGGCGAAGGTCTGGCCGCCGAGGATCTCGGCCTGCGCCACGCCGTCGACCGTCGCCATCAGCGGCTGCATGACGCGCGCGAGATAGTCGGCGATCGCCGCGTTGGAGACGGTGGTGCTGGCGAAGCCGATATACATGATGTCGATCGTCTGCCCGGTCTGCTTGACGATGACGGGATCCTGCGCCTCGGCCGGGATCAGGAACTTGACCTGCTGCACCTTGGCCATGACGTCGGTCATCGCCTTGTTCGGATCGTAGTTGAGCCGAACATAGGCCTGGATCGTGCTCGTCCCCTGGATCGAGTTGGAGGTGACGTAGTCGAGCCCTTCCGCCGTCGCCACCGCTTGCTCGATCGGCGTGGTGATGAAGCCCTGGATCAGCTCGGCCGGCGCGCCGGGGTAGAGCGTGGTGATGGTGATGACGGTGTTCTCGAGCTTCGGATATTGGCGGATCGGCAGGTTGAAGCCCGCCACCGCGCCGATCAGCAGGATCAGCAAGCTGACCACCACCGCCAGAACCGGACGGCGGATGAAGAGATCGGTGAAGCTCATCGCTCGCTGCCCCCCGCGCCCGGACGGTATCAGTTCGTCGGGATCTGCGCCGGCGGCGCCAGCGGGCCTTCGGCGCTCGGCACCACCGGCTCGCCGTCGAACAGCACCTTGTTCTGGCCGAGCGCCACCACGCGGTCGCCGGCCTTGACGCCGGAGAGGATGGCGATGCGGCCGCCGACATGCTCGCCCGTCGTCACCGGCACGCGTTTTGCGACGAGAACCGGATCGCCCTTGGCGTCATTGGCTTCGGGCCGCACGACATAGACGCTGTCGCCATAGAGCGTGTTCTGCACCGCGGTTTCCGGCAGCATGACCACGTCGGGCTGCGCTGGCAGCACGACGCGGACATTGGCGAACATGCCCGGCAGCAGCTTCTCATCGGGGTTGTCCATCACTGCCTGAAGCTTGATCGTCCGCGTATCGGCCGAGATCTGCGGCTCCATGGCGTTGATCGCCGCTTTGAAGATCTGCCCGGGATAGGCGTCGACCGTGAGCTCGATCTCTCCCTGGCCGGCATGGAGCGCGGCAGCCACCTTCTCGGGCAAGGTGAAATTGATGTAGAGCCGGGTGAGGTCGGTGAATCTGCCGGAATGTCACAATGACCAAGGCAACTACGGCTTTGTGCAGCCGGCAGGCCCGGTGCAGGCGCTCGGTGGCGTTGGCGGTGGCGGTGGGGCCACCACGCCATTCACACCGCCCGGCTCGCCAACCCAGCCGGGTCCGACCGAAGCGACGGGAACCGATCGCACGAACTGAGCTTGACCGTCAGCACGCGTGTCAACAGCCCAAAGAACGACATGCCGGAGCTGATTGAGGCGGTTGGCGCGTAGCGCGGTGCCTCTATTTTTGACTGCTTGACGGCTGCTTCACCGCGAGCTGCGTAC
>JASHUO010000406.1 GCA_030039975.1 Alphaproteobacteria bacterium | reverse complement strand
CGGACAGCGGGGTTGGGATGCGTCCCGAAGACATTCCAAAGGCGCTTGAGCCATATGGTCAGGTCGACGCCTCGAGTAAGCGCAGGCAAGAAGGCACCGGGCTTGGTCTGCCGCTGGCTAAAGCCCTCGCGGAGAAGCATGGCGGCCTGCTCGAGATCGACAGCGCGATCGGCAAGGGCACGACCGTCCGCATTTGCCTGCCTGCGGCTCGCCGTTGTTCGGTTGGCGCTCCGACAAAGAGCGACATTGCCCAACAAGGCGAAATAGCGCCTGCTAGGCCGGATTTCCGACCCTCCCTTGCTAGGGATATTTAAACCGGCCGCGTCGTATCACCGCTGTAGCAAGGCTGGTGATCGCTAAAATGCCGGTTAATTCCGCCGCTCTCATTGCCGCCACACGGCTCGGCTTTGCCGCCCGCGCCGGCGATCTCGAGGCCATCGGCCGCGATCCCCGCGGCTGGGCGCTGGCGCAGCTCCGCCGCGGCGCCGCGCCGCTTCCGTCCAATTTGCCGAGTTCGGCCAGCATGGTGGTGGCGGAGCTGGAGATGCGCCGCAACAAGGGCGATGTCGAGGCCAAGCAGGCGTTCAACGAGCGGGTGAAAGCCGTCTATTTCGCCGAGATCAGCGCGCGCATGGATGCCGCCAGCCAGAGCGAGACGCCCTTGCAGGAGCGGCTCTGCCATTTCTGGAGCAACCATTTCACCGTCTCGATCCTGCGCCCGGCCATCCGCGGCTATGCCGCCGCCTTCGAGCGCGAAGCGATCCGGCCGCATGTCACCGGCCGCTTCCACGACATGCTGCTCGCCGTGGTGCGCCATCCGGCGATGCTGGTCTATCTCGACAACGCGTTTTCGATCGGTCCCGATTCGATGATCGGGGTCCGGCGCGACAAGGGACTCAACGAGAATCTCGGCCGCGAGCTCTTGGAGCTGCACACGCTCGGCGTCGATGGCGGCTACACGCAGGCGGATGTCGAAGCGCTGGCGCGCATCCTCACCGGCTGGTCGGTGGCGACGCTGAAAGAGCCCAATCCCGGCAGCTTCCGCTTCCGCCCGGCGGCGCATGAGCCCGGCGCCAAGGTGCTGCTCGGCCGCACCTATGCGGAAAACGGCGAGGGCGAGGGCCAAGCGGCACTGCAGGCGCTCGCCACGCACCCCGCGACCGCGCATCACATCGCCTTCAAGCTCGCGCGCTATTTCATCGCCGACGAGCCGCCCAAGGACAGCGTGCTGCGCATCGCCCAGGTCTACCGCGACAGCGGCGGCGATCTCGGCCGCGTCACCGCCGCGGTGGTGACGGAAGAGGCGCTCTGGCGCACGCCCTTCGCCAAGCTACGCACGCCGCAGGACATGGTCGCCGCCGCCGCACGGGTTACCGGCTTCACGCCGCCGCCGCCGATGCTGGTGAACAGCCTGCGTATGCTCGATCAGATGCCGTTCTTTGCACCCTCGCCGGCCGGTTGGCCCGATACCGCGGCGGATTGGATCTCGCCCGAAGCGGTGCTGCGGCGCGCCGATTGGTGCCAGACCTTTGCCAGCCGCCTGCCCGAGCCGCCCGACCCGGTGGCGCTCGCCGAAGCGAGCTTCGGCGAGGCGCTGCCGGACGAGACGGTGCAAGCGATCCGCCGCGCGCCGTCGCGCCGCATCGCCATCGCGCTGCTGCTGGCGAGCCCGAGTTTCCAGAGACGGTGACAGCGATGATCGGACGCCGCGATATTCTGAAGCTCACGGCCGGCAGCGCCGCCGCTTTCTCGGTGCTGGGCCTTCCCAACGCCGTGTTCGCCGCGCTGCCCGGCGACCGCCGCTTCGTCGTCGTGCTGCTGCGCGGCGCGCTCGACGGGCTCGCCGCCGTGCCGCCGCTCGCCGACGCCCAGTACCAGGAGAAGCGCGGCGCGCTCGCCTTGCCGGCGCCCGGCGAGGCCGATGGCTGTCTCGCGCTCGACAAGACCTTCGCGCTGCATCCGGCGCTGGCGCCGATCTTCCCCTATTGGCAGAAGGGCGAGCTGTTGTTCATCCACGCCTCCGGCAATGGCTATCGCACGCGCTCGCATTTCGACGGGCAGGATTTGATGGAGAGCGGGCTCTCGGCGAAGACCGGAATGAGCGACGGCTGGCTCAACCGCGCGCTCGGCGATCTGCAGCGCGGCAACCGCCGGCTCGGCCTGGCGGTGGGCGGCGCCGTGCCGCTCATCCTGCGCGGCAAGATCGAGGTCGCGTCATGGGAGCCGCCGGGCGGCTTGCGCGACGCCTCGCCCGACTTCATCGCCGCGCTCGAGCCGCTTTATCGGCAAGACAGGTTGCTCGGTCCGGCGCTCGCCGAAGGGCTGAAGGCGCAGCATTTCTCCGAGAGCGTGCTCGGCGACGACATGCAAGGCGGTCGCGGCTTCGGTCCGAAGAATTTCGCGCCGCTGGCCGAGGCGGCGGGGAAGCTGCTGGCTGCGCCCGACGGGCCGCGCATCGCCGTGCTCGAGATGGGCGGCTGGGATACGCATGTGAACCAGGGCGCGGCGCAAGGGCGGCTCGCCCAGAACCTCGCCGGCTATGCCGACGGGCTCGACGCTTTCGCCAAGTCCATGGGCGAGGCCTGGCGGCAAACCGTGGTGGTGGCGGTCACCGAATTCGGCCGCACCGTCGCCGTCAACGGCAATGACGGCACCGATCACGGCACCGCCTCGGTGCTGCTGGTGATGGGCGGCGCCGTCAAAGGCGGCCGCATCGCCGGCGACTGGCCCGGCCTTGCCCGGCTGCAAGACGACCGCGATCTCCGCGTCGCCACGGATTCGCGCAGCGTGATGAAGGGCGTCCTGCGCGACCATCTCGGCGCCGATGGCGCCATGCTCGACCGCAAGGTCTTCCCAGACACCGGGGGCCTCCGGCCGTTCGCGGGGTTGGTGCGGGTTTAGCGGCAGGCCTCGGCGCTCACTCGGCAGGGATCCGGCCGAGAAGCTTGGGTTCGGGGGCAAGGATCGTGGCGCGCGCCTCTTTGGGATCGGGTATGCCGCTGGCGACGGCGAGCAGCAAGATCACGATGCTGAACACCGCCACGACCGCAAGGTCCAGCGGATACGGAATCGTGTTGCTGCCGCCGACGAGGTCCTTGGGACCGAGATAGGTCAGCAGCCACATGCCGAGGAAATAGGGGATGAGCCACCACGCCCCGCGCCAGCTCAATTGCGCAAGGCCATGCCCGGCGACGATCTCATAGGCGAGATAGACGATGAAGAACACCGCCAGCATGCCGAAGAGCCAGGAATCGGTCTTCAACCCCGACCAGTAGACGATCAGGTTCGAAATGATAAAGGCGACGCCCGAGATCACCGTCGCCCCGGCCAGCGTGAAGGGTCGCGGGTGCTTGGCGATCGGCAGGTTCTTGCGCAGCGTCATCAGAACCACCGGGCCGACGCCGTAAGACAGCACGGTGGCCGAGGAGATATAGGTGACGATCTGCTGCCATGACGGGAAGGGGAGCAGAAAGATGAGCCCGACCACGAAGGTGATGATGAGCCCGGTCGCCGGCACGCCGCGTTCCGACAGGGTCGACAATTTCTCGCTCATCAGCCCTTCCTTGCCGATGGCATAGACGACGCGCGCGGTGGTCGTTGCGTAGATGATGCCGGTGCCGCCAGGCGAAACGATCGAGTCGACGTAGAGCAGGAAGGCGAGCCAGCCCAGTCCCAGCAACGAGGCGAGACCGGCGAAGGGCCCGGCGACACCCGCAAAGCTGAGCCCCTCCCAGCCCTTGGCAAGCGATTGCGGTTCCACCGCGACGATGAACGCCAGTTGGAGCAGGCAATAGAGGACGATGCCGATCAGCACCGAGCCGACGACTGCGATCGGCAGGTTGCGGCGGGGATTGGCGGATTCGCCGGCGAGCTCGATCGCCTGGCGGAACCCCAGATAGCTGAAGACGACCCCGGAGGTGGAAACCGCAGACAGCACGCCCTTCGAGCCCGCCGGCGCAAACCCGTGGCTGGTGACATTGCCGACATGGCCGCCAGCGGCGATGAGCGCGATCACGGTCAGCGCGGGGATTGCGAGCTTCCACCAGAGGAACGTGTTGTTGATTCGCAGCACCCAGCGGATGCCGTAGACGTTGATGGCGACGAAAACCGCCATCAACAGGCCGGCCTCGACGAAGCCGAGCGGAGTCGCGGCGCCGTTTTCCGGCACCACCGCCGGCATATAGTTGTGGGCATAGCGCAGCACCGCCAGCACTTCCGCCGGCGCCACCGCGGCGTAACCCAGGAACACCACCCAGCTCATCACCATCGCAATCAGCGAGCCATGGCTGAGCTTGGGGAAGGCCACCACCGCCCCGGCGCGCGGAAACGCCGTCACCAGCTCGGCAAAAACGAAGGCAAGAAGCAGCACGGCGATGCCGCCGATGAGCCAGGCGATCAGAGCGGCCGGCCCCGCAATCTTCGCCGCGTGCAGCGGCCCGAACAGCCAGCCCGAGCCGATGATGCCGCCCAAGCTCGCAAAGAGCAGGCTGATCACGCCGGCCTCGCGGCGCAGCTGGCGGCCGCCGTCCTCCTTGGCCATGAAACGACCCTTCCTCTTCTTCTCGGCGGGGCCGGGCTGTGCGGCTCCCGCGATTGCTCCGCAATCGCTGCCGCCGCCGCGGACGAACTCGCTTCGCGCGTTCGCCTAGACCGCCATGAACTTCCGATAATCCTCGGCGATGTCGCTGACCGCGACCTCGACGAAGCGTTGGCCGTGCTCGGGGGAGGCGAGGCTGGGGTCGGAGCCGATGCGGCCGTCGGGGTAGAGGCGGCGGTAATCGGCGGCGTCGGCGAAGTCGCGGCTGCGCGTGTTGGCCGCGCCCATCGCCACGCGCTTCACCGCTTCGGGATAGACCCATTGCGTCACCGAGACCTCGCTCGGCGTCGCATGGCTGCCTTCGCTTTTGCCGAACAGCTCTTTCGAGAGCTTCTGCACGCCCGGCGTCTCCCACCAGTTCTTGAGCTTCAGCCGCACCCCAGGGGAATTGCCGCCGGGCTTCAGCGAGGTTTCGGCGTAGAGCTCCTGGAAGGCGGCGCCGACCGTGGTGATGTTGCCGCCATGGCCGTTGATGAAAAAGAAGCGCTCGAAGCCGTGCCGCATCAGCGAGTGGACGTAGTCGCCGATGACCGCGATCAGGGTCGAGGGCCGCAAGGTGATGCTGCCGCTGAAGGCCAGGTGGTGCTGGGCATTGCCGACATTGATGGTGGGCCCGACCATCGCGCCGGTCGCTTCGCCGACGCCTTTGGCGATCGCCTCGGCGCAGATCGCATCGGTGCCGATGAGGCCGTTGGGGCCGTGCTGCTCGGTCGAGCCGATCGGCACGAGGATGCCCTTGGCGCTTTGCAGATAGGCCTCGACCTCTTGCCAGGTCTGGAGATGCAGCATCACGGGATCGGTCCTCCCTCGCGGCGCCGGCGCTTTCTCGCCCGGTCCGGGCATGCTCTTATAGGGCGGCCCGGCGGAACGGAGAAGAGCGCTCATGAGCTACGAGACGATCCTTTACGAGCGGCGCGGCGCCGTCGCCGCGATCACCCTCAACCGGCCGGAGCGGCTCAACGCGATGAACGCGACGATGCTGCGCGAGCTGCAACTGGCGCTCGACGCGGCAGAGGCGGACGAGGCCGTGCGCGCGGTGGTGCTGAGCGGTGCCGGCTCCAGCTTCTCCTCCGGCTTTGATTTGAAGGAGCAGGCCGAGGCGCGACCTTCCGGCGTTGCGCAATGGCGCCCGCTGCTGCGCCGCGATTTCGACGCCATCATGCGCTTCTGGCATTCACCCAAGCCGACCATCGCGGCGGTGCGCGGCGCGGCGCTTGCCGGCGGCTGCGAGCTGGCGGTCGCTTGCGACATCACGGTCGCGGCCGAGGATGCGATCTTCGGCGAGCCCGAGCTGCGCTTCGGCGCCGGCATCGTCGTCCTGCTGCTGCCCTGGCTGGTCGGGCCGAAACGGGCGAAGCAGCTGCTGTTCACCGGCGAGGACCGGCTCGATGCGCGGCGCGCCGAAGCGATCGGGCTCGTCAACGAGGTGGTGGCGACGGGGAGCGAGCTTGCCCGCGCCTTCGCGATCGCCGAAGGGCTTGCTGCGATCGACACGATGGCGCTGCGCCAGACCAAGCGCGCGATCAACCGGACCTACGATATCATGGGGCTCGGCGAGGCGCTCGAAGCGGCGCTCGACATCGACCTGCAGATCGAAGGCGAGGGCACCGCCGACAAGCGGCGGTTCATGGAGATCGCGCGCGAGCAGGGCCTGCGCGCCGCCATCGCCTGGCGCGACGCGCGGTTTCGCAAAGCTCCGTAGCGACGATCGGTTCAGGCCGCTTCGCTGCGCCGCTGTTGCGCCTCGCGCAGGACGGGCTGCCACATCGACAGCGTCTCGAGCATCGCGCGCGTGCCGATATCGGCGAGCTTGCCGGCCTCGGCGAAATAATCGCGCACGGTCGAGCGCGTGTAGTCCGCGTGCACTTCCATCGTCTCGTCGATGCTGCCGCAGCGTGCGATGGCCTTGCTGATTTCGAGATTGCGATCGAGCCGGCTGCGGCTGAACTCGAGCAGCTCCGACTGCATCGCCACCCAGTTCTCGAACCATTTGTTGGAGGCGTTGAGCAGCGGCTCGATCCCGCTAAGTGCCTGGCTCGGGTCGAACGCAGCCGTCATCTGCATGTCGCGACCCTTGACGCGCATCTCCTCCG
>JASHUO010000405.1 GCA_030039975.1 Alphaproteobacteria bacterium | reverse complement strand
GTGCCGCTCGTGGCGTCGGCGGTGATCAGGCTGCCGACATCGATATTCCGCTGGCTGATGACGCCGTCAAAGGGAGCGACGACCTGCTGATAGGTCTTCTGCTGGCTGGTGAATTTCAGCTGCGCCTGCGACGCCGCGGCACTGAACTGCGCCGCCGCCGTCGCCTCCTGCTGCGCCAGGAAACTGTAGCGATCGTTGTCGTTCTGCTGTTGCGAGGCTGTGCCCGCCTTGGTCAGGATCGAGGTGCGCCGGTTGGTGATCGCGGCCAGCGCCCGGTTGGCTTCGTTCTGGCGCAGCGTCGCCTGGGCCTGCTGCAGGGTATTGAGATACTGGGCGACCTGGTCCTCGACTTCGGGTGCGGCGATCTCCGCGAGGAGCTGGCCGGCGCGGACGTGGTCGCCGATATCGACATAGCGCTTGACGACGTAGCCGCTGGCGCGGGCGTAGATGTTTGCCTGCTCGTAGGCGAGCGTCGTCCCGGGCAGAGACACGACCGTATTGCCCGGCGGTTGCGTCACCAGGTCGACCCGGACGCCCGGCACAAAATTCGCCTCCTGCCGGGCGTCGGCCATGACCTGACGATGCTGCGCATAGTGCCGCCCGACGCCGAGCGCCACCGCGGCCGCCAATAGCAGCAGCACGCCCAGGGCGAAGAGCCGGGTCCCGCGGCCGACCCGCCCCGTGGGCGGCCCTGGCGGCTTGGCGTCGCCGCGATCGCGGCGCGGCTGCGGCGCCTCGAGCGCCGGAGACTTGTCGAGCTCGTTCATTCCGGGATCTCCTCGAATACGCCATGCGCCTCTTTGCCGTCATTGCCCTTGCGCAGCAACGCGAACAGGTAGGGCACGACCAGGAGGGTGGTGGGGGTCGCGAACAGGAGGCCGCCGATGACGGCGCGCGCGAGGGCGGCATTCTGCTCCTCGCCAGGGCCGCCGATCGCCATCGGGATCATGCCGACGATCATGGCGCTCGCGGTCATCAGCACCGGGCGAATGCGGGTGCGCCCGGCCGCGATCGCGGCGTCGAAGGCATTCACGCCGGCGAGTTGCTGCTCGCGCGCAAAGGTGACGAGCAGGATCGAGTTCGCCGAGGCGACGCCGACTGCCATGATCGCGCCCATCAGCGACGGGACGCTCAGCGTCGTGTCGGTGATGTAGAGCATCGTGACGATGCCGCAGAAGGTCGCCGGCAGCGCCAGGATGACGACGAAGGGATCGCCGAACGTCTGGTAGTTCACCACCATCAGCAGATAGACGAAGACGGCAGCGAACAGCAGCCCGATGGCCATGTCGCCAAACGCCTCGTTCATGCTCTGGATCTGCCCGGTCACCTGGATCGTGTTGCCGGGAGACAGCTGTTTGCGCAGCTCCTTGGTGATGCTGTTGATGTCCTTGGCGACGCTGCCGAGATCCCGCCCCTGGACGCTGGCATAGACCTCGTAGACCGGCTGGATGTTGGCCTGATTGGCGCTGCCCGGCACCGAATCGCGCAGGAAGGTCGCCGTGTTGCTCAGCTCGCCGGGCACGGGTTCCGTGGTCGGCGGGGCGCTGCCGGTGCTGACCGGCGTATTGCCGATCGCGTTGAGCGAGGCGACCTGGTATTGCGGCGTCTGTACGGCGATGTAATACGGAATCCCGTTGGTCGGATCGGTCCAGAAGTTCGGGGAGACCTGCTTCGACGAGCTCAGGCTGGCGGTGATGTTGTTGCCGATGTCGTTCACCGTAATGCCGAACTGCAGGGCCCGCGCACGGTCGATCTGGACGTAGAAATCCGGAGCGTAGACCTCCTGCTGAAGATGGGCGTCGACGATGCCTGGAACGGCGGCGATGCGGCGGCGCAGCTCCTCGGCCAGGCGCAGATTTTTCATCCGGTCATAGCCGACGGTGCGCACGTCGATCTGCGCCGTCAGTCCGAAATTCAGGATCTGGGTGGCGATGTCGGCGGGCTGGAAATAGAACAGATCCGCCGGGAACGTCTCCGGCAGCACCTGCCGCAACTTGCGGACATAGCCGGCCGTCGGCGCATGACCCTCTTTCAGCGCCACCATGATGACGCCGTCATTGACGGCGATCGACGTGCCGTCGACAAACGCCCAGTTATACACGATCGCCGGCACCCCGATATTGTCGACGATGAGGTCGAGGTCCTTCTTAGGGACGATCTGGCGAATCTTGTCCTCGACCGCCTGAAAGATCTGCTCGGTCACCTCGATGCGGGTGCCGGGCGGCGCGCGAACGTGGAGCTGGATCATCCCGCCATCGATCGCCGGATAGAAATCGCGGCCGACAAAGACGAACATCACGCCGCCCAGGGCAAGCACCATGGCCGCGAGCATCGGAACCAGGAAGCGGCGGGTCAGCAACAGATGGAGCAGCGCCGTGTATTCGTCGCGCATCCGCTCGAAGCCGCGCTCGAACGACGCGTGGAAGCGCGCGAAGAAGCCGCCGCCCCCGCTTGGCGTGGGGCCGCTTTGCTGCTGGCCCTTGAGCATCAGCCCGATGGTGATCGGCGTCAGGGTCCGCGACAGGCCGTAGGAAGCAAGCATGGCGAAGACGACGGCGAGCCCGAGCGGCGTGAACAGGTACTTCGC
>JASHUO010000404.1 GCA_030039975.1 Alphaproteobacteria bacterium | reverse complement strand
GCGACATCCGCGGCATCGTCGTCTGCCATGATTTGACCTCGGGACTCGGCCAGGGACTACCGCCGATCAGAAGCCTTTTGCACATAAAGATTCGAGACGGATTTTACCAGGTATCGCACCACCGACACGAGCCAGGGCTCGGACGCCAAGGGCACGCCGCTCGGGCCCAATCTCGCCAACGGCAAGTGGCTCTGGGGCAACGGTAGCCTCGCCTCGATCACGCAGATCATCACCGATGGCGTGCCGCAGCCGAAGGACTACCGGAGCCCATGGGCGGCGCCCAGCTCTCGCCGGCGCAGGTCAAGGCGGTGGCGGATTATGTCTGGGCACTTAACCGCTGGCGCAGTGCCCCTCACCCGCCCATGAGATTCCGCTTTATTGCTGCGGGGTACCTGGCATCGCCGTCTGAGGTGGCTGCGCGCTTCCTTCAGCGGGCAGGTTACTCGTACGCAGGCACGTCAGGCGCGCCTTTTCGCGCTTGGCGTTCGATTCGGGCGTATAGTCGGGAAATTGTTGCTGCGCCTGTCGCGTGCACTTATCCCGCTGATCCCAGATGGCGTTGTTTGTCTTCCAAGTCTGGTCGGCGACGGCGCCCCGCGACAGCAACAGCGCAGTGGCGATCAGCATCAATGCGAGCCAGAGATTGCAGTACATGACCTGCGGCCTCCCGTGCCAATCGGAAGTCAAACCACGCGCGCATGTCAGCTCAGGCGCAGCCAACGTCGAACAGAAATTCCACTGGCAGAAGGGCCCGCCCTGTCCTCGGTTGTACGTTTGCGAGCGCTGACGCGTCCCCGTGGGCTGCGCTGACGGGCATCGGCTGACGCCAGACGCCAGACGCAGGCGGCTCGCCGGTCTCCGGGTCTTGGATTGCGCAACGCGTCAGCGCGTGGAGCGACCATCCGAGACTGACGCGCGCCAAAGATTGTTGGGGTCGTCGAGGCGCGAGCGGGAACGCTGCGGGCGCTTCCGAGTTTGCGTGATATTCCAGCCAAAGGGAGGACGGGATGAGGTATCTCGCAGCGCTCACCGCGTTGGGTCTTCTTGCATCGACCGCCGCCTACGCGCAAAATTCTCAGGGAACGGATCAGTCATCATCGTCATCGCAGGCGACGAGTGCGGCGAACGGCACCCAAGCGCTTTCGCATCCGTTCGTGCGCCAAATTCAGATGCGCCTTCGCCAGCAAGGCGTCTATGACGGCAAGCTGAGCGGCACGTGGGACGACACCACGGCGAAGGCCGTCCAAGACTTCCAGCAACAGAACAACATTCAGCCCACCGGCCAAATCGATGGCCCCACGATCGTGGCGCTGCTACGACCGGCGAACGAGATGGCCGGCGAAGGTTCGTCAACGCCCCAGGGCGCGGCGGGTGGTGGCAGCCCGGCGGTGCCGATGGTGGCGATCCCGATGATGCGCGTCTATGAGCGCGGCTATCAGCAAGGTTTTGCGCAGGGCCTGCGTTGGGCGCAGCAGCAGGAAGAACAGCAGCAGCAGTAGACGGGCCGCAACGGGGGTTGACCGCCCGCCCTGCGAATCGTCATTCGTCACTCCTGAACCGACGTGACAATGCCGCGCGCGTCGACGGAGATGGAGACATCCGCGATGATATAAGGCGGATCGTATCTGAATAAGTATCGTGTCACGGGTCCGGCGGCAGTTTGCCTGGTGCTGACGGCGCCCAGCGCGGCGTCGACATCGTTTTGGGCGTAGTGGTGCATGACGCTACAGCGCTGCTTCATCTCTGCCACCGTCATCCCGGGCTGCACCTGCCGGCAGGTATGATAAGCGTCCTGAAATTCGCGTGTCATCGGCGAGCACTGCGCCAGCGCGCAGCCGGCAACCGCGCCGACCATGATCCGGGCCAGGCAATGCTGTCGCTTCATCGGCAGAGCTCTTCCACTGGATAACCCGGGCATGCGCTGCGCAGGATACGGCGAGAGCCGCACACCGCACACGCTCTTCTCCGGTAGTGTCTTAGTTTGAAGTCGCCCCCTTAGCACTTATGGCCGGTTGGCAGGCGGCGGGGCGGGCTTTATCACCCGAATATGCAGAAAGAGTGGAGCGACCCGAGTGTCTTCCAATGTCGGTTCAGTCTTGGCCAGTTCTACGCTGACACGCGGTTCGCCAAAGCGTTGGATGACCAGCCCGGCCTCGACGACGAGGTCGACCCACCCGCTCAGCGTCCTGTGGAACCGGGGAACGCGGAACGGTTCTGTCTTTTCGCGTTCCCATTGAGGCACGCTGCCAAACCGAAATGTATCGATCCGCCCATCGGTCGCATCGAAATAGCCAGCGATCTCGATCGCCCGCGTCGTGCGGTCCGCATTCCGCAAGACGCGGCGATGCGGCGGGACGAAACACGGGTGCAGAATTGAGAATTGAAGAAAGCCGCCAGGTCGCAAGACCCGTGCAGTCTCGCACAGGGCGCGGCCTGGGTCCGCCATGTCCATCATCGACATGAACGCCGTCGCAAAATCGAACGAGCCTGAGTCGAAGGGTAAATCCGCCGCATCGGCGACGAGGTAGACGACGCCGAGCGGTCCGGCACTCTCCGCGTCACGTGCGTGCCGGATGAAGGTCGGCGCGACATCGATCGCATGCATCCTGGCCCCCAGCTGCGCGAGCGCGCGCGTGTTCGATCCCTCGCCGCAGCCGATATCGATGCCACACAGACCGCGCACCGGCGGCAGCATTTCTATAAACCCCGGCGTGTTCAGCCCGTCCCGATAGATGTCGTAACCGGCGCGGGCGTGCCGCGTCCAGGTTTCGGCGTTCGCCTCCCAGTACCGCGCGACCTCGGTTCGCTTCATGGAAGCCGCCCCTTCGACAAACTGCCCCTCTCGCCAAGTGGGCGATGCGCACCGGCCAATCGGCGATACTCGATAGCGGGCACGTGCGGACATGCAAACTGAGACACTACCTCTTCTCCTCTTGGCTGTTCGCGTGAGGAGTCGTATGGTTACTTATGGGCTATTTGTTACGGTTTTGTGCTACCGTCTGGCCCTCTCTGACGGGGATAGCCCTCGTTTTGGCCAGTGGAGCGCTCGCCGCACAGCAATCGCCGGCGACCAGCGCGGTCGAGATCCAGAATTCGATCCCGCGCGTCGCTGCCCTCGTCTCGGCCTGCCGGGACGAAGCTGAGACGCAGGGGCGGCATGCGCTTCGCTGGGACGCGGCGGCGCAGCCCCAGGTGACGAGATCGCGAAGCGGGGCTCGCGCCGTTACGGGCGTTTCCGTCGCAGGATGGGCGCGCTATGGCGATGACTGGGTGCCGATCATCGCCCGATGCGCGTTTGACAAGGGTCGGCCGACCGTATCGCTGGATTTGGCACCGGCACCGCTTCCAAAGGTGCATCTCGATCTTTCCGGCATTGCGCCGCCGCCGGACTCCCCGGGCGAGCCGCAACCGACGCTGCCATCGCTTTCCCTGTCGTCGCCCCCAACCGATCCGCCCGCAAACAGCGGCTCTTCGCTGGCGCCAACCCTGGGGAGGACCCCG
>JASHUO010000403.1 GCA_030039975.1 Alphaproteobacteria bacterium | reverse complement strand
ACCGTGTTCACGTCGCCGGTATTGAGACCGTAACGCGCCGCCTTTGCCCGATCGATCCTGATATTGAGGTTCGGCTGGCCGACGACGTGGAAAATGCCGACATCCTCCATGCCGCGCACCTGCTTCATTTGCTCGGCGACCTCCGCGGCAAGCGTCTCGAGCTCGTTCAGATTGGGCCCGATGATCTTGACGGAATTCGCGCCTTTGACGCCCGAGATCGCCTCCTCGACATTGTCCTGGATGTATTGCGAGAAATTGAAGCCGACGCCGGGCAGTGCCGCGGCAAACTCCGCCTGCAGCTGCGCCGTCAGCTTGTCCTTGGTCATGCCCGAGGGCCACTCATCCTCGGGCTTCAGCGGCGCGAAAATCTCGACATTGGAGAAGGGCGACGCATCGCTGCCGTCGTCCGGCCGGCCGTGCTGCGACACCGCGGTGATCACTTCGGGATGGCTGATGAGAATCTCGCGCATCTTGCGCGCCGCCTCGGTGCCGGCATCGAGCGTCATCGTCGGCGGCAGGGAGGCGCGGATCCAATAATTTCCCTCTTCGAGCGCCGGCAGGAATTCGCTGCCAAGGAAGGGGATGAGCGTTCCGGTCACGACCAGGAAGCCGAGCCCGGCGGCGACCATGAGCTTGCGGTGACTCAGTGAGAATTCGAGCGCCGGCGTGTAGATCCTGCGGATCCCCCGGACGAGGAAGGTCTCCACCTCCTTCACATGCCGCGGCATCAGCAGTGACGCGAGGACCGGCGTCACCGTGAAGGTCGCAATCAGGGCGCCGATGAGAGCATAGGCGTAGGTCCGCGCCATCGGGCCGAAGATCTGGCCCTCCACGCCCTGCATGGTGAAGAGCGGAACGAAAGCGGCCACCGTGATCGAGGCGGAGAACAGAATCGCTTTGTCGATCTGCAATCCGCTGACCAGGATGAGGCGCAGGCGATTGGTCCAGGTCTTGATCGTCGCGAAGCGATGCGGGTCGGTCGGGTCTACACCCCAAACTCCCTGGCGGAGGTCTTCGAGAAGCTGTTGCCGCTCTTCCGGGTTGGACTGGAAATTGCGGAATATGTTCTCGACCAGGATGACCGCCGCGTCGACAATGATGCCGAAATCGACGGCGCCGACCGAGAGGAGATTGGCGCTTTCGCCCTGGATGACCAGCAAGATGATGGCGAAGAACAATGCCACCGGGATGTTCAAGCCGACGATGATGGCGCTGCGGAGATCGCCGAGGAAGATCCACTGGATGAAGAACACCAGCAAACAGCCGAAAACCAGATTGTGCACCACCGTGTGCGTGGTGATGTGAACCAGCGACAATCGGTTGTAGATCTTGACGATCTTGACCCCCGGCGGCAGCGAGCCGTCGCTGTTCATCTGATCGATCATGGCGTCGATCTTCGGGACGACGTCATTGGTGTGGAAGGTTCGACCCATGACGACGATCGAATAGACGATGTCGTCACGGTGATCGCGGCCGACGATGCCGAGCCTCGGGAGATAGCCGACGAAGACCTTCGCAACATCCTTCACCTGGACCGGGATGCCGTTTTCTTGCGTCAGCACGATGTTCTTGATGTCGTCGACCTTGTATCCCTGAGTCAGGTCATCGTCACCGCCGTCATTGATGAGGCCGATGCCGCGAATGTTCACCGACTGATCGCCGACAGCGACCTCACGGCCGCCGACATTGAGATTGGAATTGCCGAGCGCCGCCAGCACCTGCGGCACGGTGAGCTGGTAGGCCTGGAGCTTGCGGAGATCGACCTGGACCTCGAATTCCTTGGTCGTGCCGCCGAAGCTGTTGACCTGAACGACGCCGGGAATGGTCGAGAGGCGCCGCAGCACGATCCAGTCCTGCACCGTGCGGAGATTGGTGAGGCCGAAATGCGGCGGCCCCACCACCTCGTAACGATAGACCTCGCCGGTGAGGCTCGATTGCTGGATCGAGGGCGACACGTTGTTCGGAAGGCTGACGTTCTGCTGCAGGCTGAGCGCGGCTTGCGTATAGGCGAAATAGAAATCGACGCCGTATTTGAAGGTGACGCGGACGAAGGACAGGCCATAGAACGAGGTCGAGCGAATGTTGTCGATCCCGGGCGTCGAATAGAGCCCGATCTCCATCGGAATCGTGTAGTAGCGCTCCATCTCCTCGGCGGAGAGGCCCGGCGCCTGCGCGGTGATCTCGAGGATGACCGGTGCTGGATCGGGATAGGCCTCGATGTCGAGCTTGGAAAACGCGATGAGTCCGCCGGCGAAGAACGAGATCAGCCCCAAGATGACGATCGCCCGGCGCGTCAGCACAAAGGAGAGAAGGGACTTGAACACGAACCGCCTCTTTCAGTGAAATGCCGGACTCGTCGGCGGAATGGCGCCCTTACGACGCCGAACCGACGTTGTTGAGAATGTTGTCGAGCAGCAGCGCGCCTTTGGTCGCGATCAGTTCGCCGGGCTGCAGGCCGTCGACGATCTGCCGGTATCCTTCGTTCTGCAGCCCGATCTTGACGACGCGTTGCTTGAAATGACGGCGATCGCTGGTGACCCAAACGGTTTGGGTCCCGTCGCCCTCGCGGATGACACTCTCAAGCGGCGCGGCGGTCGCCGTGATCGGCGCCCCGGTGCTGATGACGAAGCTGGCGAACATCCCGGGCCGCAGCTCGTGATTGGGGTCAGGCACTTCCGAGCGCACCAGCAGCCGATGGATGTTCGGATCGACCGCCGTCGCGATGCGCGAGATCTTTCCAGTGAACACACGGCCCGGGAAGGCCGGCACCGATACTCTCACTTCCTGTCCGACGCGGTAGAGGGCGCTGTCGTCCTCGTCGACATTGGCGTTCATCCAGACCGTCGAAAGATCCGCGATGGTGTAGGGCGCCGGCGGATTCGCGGGCTGCACGAAGAGACCGGGCTGCGCATTGCGCGCCGCCACCACGCCGGAAATCGGGCTCGGGACGATGAGCGATCGGTCGATCTGACGCAGCTTGATCATGCGGCCGATATCGGCATCGGTCTTGCCGAAGATGCGCACCGCGTCACGCGCGGCTCGGAGCGCGCCCTCGGCGGTCTGCTGATCCGATTCCGCCTGCTCGAGATCCTTCTCCGCGAGCGCCTGCTTCTGGTAGAGGTCCTTGGCGCGTGCGAGCGCGCGCGTGGTGAGGTCGAGCACGCCCGCTGCGGCGATCAGCGTCGACTCCGCCTGGATGAGATCCGGGCTTTCGATCGTGAAGAGAATTTCGCCCTTCGTGACGGTATCGCCCAGGACCGGCGCCGCTTCGATGATGCGTCCCTGATAAGGCGGGAACACTTGCACCGACCTGTCCTCATTGAAGTCGATACTGCCATAGGCGGTCCTTTCCTGCGGGAACTGGCGCTGAGGCGCAGCTTCGATGCTGATCGACTTCAACTGCGCGTCGCTCAGCTCGATCGTTCCGTCGGCCGCGGGGGCAGCGATCGCCGATTCCGGCGGCAGAGCGGCTGCCGCCGGCGCATTGGTGCGTAAATAGGCCATCACCGCGACGGCCGACAGCGCCACCGCGATACCTGCGGCGGCGACTCTGTAATCGAAACGCATAGACGGTTCCCCGCGAAGAAACGGTCCGAACGCGGCATGGTGGTGCGGGCGAGGACGCCCGGTCTACTGTGACAAGTCACAGTGCCAACTGTGATTTGTCACAGTTTCCAGCCCTTCGCCGCCGCCTTAGCTTCGTCTCCGCATCCCCTGGGAAGAGACATGCGCGCGTGTTTGACTGGCCTCGCCACCGTTGTGGCGCTTGCAACGCTGCTCTCGGCCTGTTCCGTCGGCCCCGATTTCACGCGACCGGCGGCGCCGCAGAATGCCGGCTACGCGCCGCAGGCCTTGCCGCAGACAACGGCTTCGGCCGCGGTGCAGGGCGGCAATGCGCAGCATTTCGTCAACGGCGCCGACATCCCCTTCGATTGGTGGACGGTCTATCAATCGCCCGCGCTTGACGCGCTGGTCGAGCGGGCGTTCCGCGCCAATCCTACTGTCGAGCAGGCGAAAGCGGCGCTGCTCCAGGCGCAGGAAAATGTCTACGCGCAACAGGGATATTTCTTCCCGACGGTCGGCGTCAGCTATCAGTTCCAGCGGCAGATGGTGGCGGGCAATCTGGCGGCCAGCGTCGCGCCCGGCTGCCAGGGCAACGGGCACTGCATCACCGCCTTCCAGAGCACGAGCGCGCCCTTCAACAAGGCGCTCTACTACAATTTCCATACGGCGCAGCTGACGGTGGGCTATACGCCGGACGTGTTCGGCCTCAATCGGCGGCAGGTCGAGTCGCTCGAGGCCCAGGCGGCCGTCCAGCGCTATGAGCTCGAGGCGACCTACATCACGCTCGCCGCCAATGTCGTTGCCGCGGCGGTCCAGGAAGTCTCGACCCGCGCCCAGATCGCGGCAGCCGAGGAGATCATCGCCATCAACGAGAAGGGGCTCGAACTGCTGCGCGCGCAGCAGAAGGACGGCTATGCCATGGGTATCGACGTCGCGGCCCAGGAGGCGGCGCTGGCGGCGGCAAAGCAATTGCTGCCGCCGCTGCAGCTGCAATTCGAGCAGACGCGCGACCTCATCCGCGCGCTGGTCGGCAATCTGCCGAACCAGGATGTCGACCAGACCTTCGATCTCGCCGCGCTGCATCTGCCGGACAACATCCCGCT
>JASHUO010000402.1 GCA_030039975.1 Alphaproteobacteria bacterium | reverse complement strand
CCCGGAAACATGGCCGTGCTGGTGCAGGCAAAGCGCCCCGGCCTGCGCGGCCTCGAAGAGGCGGCGAACGCGTAGATATTCCCTCTCCCCTTGTGGGAGAGGAAGGGGCCCGTCGCGCAGCGACGGGAGGGTGAGGGGCGCTTCGGAAATACCCCTCACCCTCCCATTGCTTTGCAATGGGCCCTTCCCTCTCCCTCAAGGGGAGAGGGGGAAGGAACCCGGGGGACGAGACGATGACAATCACGGCGAGCGCGGAATCGGAGACGAGCGAGACGTTGCTCCCCAATCTACTCCCGCTCACCGGGCGCGCGCTCGATGCGGCGGAGGGGCTGGTGGCGGCGGCGAAGGGGCGGCTGCTGGCCGAGCTGGCGCCGGGTGGCGCCATCGACCCGGCGCTGTTGGAGCGGCGGCAATTCGCGGCGCACGGGTTTGCCTGGATGGCGACCTATGTCGAGGCGCTGCGCCGGATGCGGCTCTGGGCGGAGCGGCTCGATGGTGCCGGCACGCTGCGCGAGCTCGACGCGCTGATGCTGCAGATGGCGTTCGGCGAATATCTGAGCCAGCTCGCCGGCGGCATCGCCTTGAGCCAGGGCGAGGTGGTGCGGCCGCATGATCTCGGCCTCGGCGCGGCGGAGCTTGACGCCTTCCGCCGGGCGGAGGTGGCGGCGCTGATCCAGGGCGGCAATACCGAGGCGGCGCGCGCCCGCCTTGCCGAGCTCATCGCGGCCTCGCTCGAGAGCGGTGATTTCGGCCAGCTCGCGCTCGGCGAAGAGGCGCTCGATATGGTGCGGGATCAGTTCCGCCGCTTCGGCGCGGAGCAGGTCGAGCCTTTCGCCCATGACTGGCATCTCAGCGACGAGCTCATTCCGCTGCCGGTGATCGAAGCGATGGCCGGGCTCGGCGTCTTCGGCTTGACCGTGCCCGAAGCCTTCGGCGGCCTCGGCCTCGGCAAGCTCGCCATGTGCATCGTCTCCGAGGAGCTGTCGCGCGCCTATATCGGCGTCGGCTCGCTCGGCACCCGCTCCGAGATCGCCGCCGAGCTGATTCGCCTTGGAGGTACGGCGCAGCAGAAGGAGAAATACCTGCCGCTGATCGCCTCGGGCGCAATCCTGCCCACGGCGGTCTTCACCGAGCCCAATACCGGCTCCGATCTGGGCGCGCTGCGGACGCGTGCGGTGCGCGAGGGCAATCTCTACAAGGTCTTTGGCGCCAAGACCTGGATCACCCATGCGGCGCGCACCGATCTGATGACGTTGCTGGTGCGCACCGATCCCGCCACCAGCGATTATCGCGGGCTCAGCATGTTCCTGGCGGAGAAGCCGCGCGGCAGCGAAGCGGATCCTTTCCCGGCGCCGGGCATGAGCGGCGGCGAGATCCGCGTGCTCGGCTATCGCGGCATGAAGGAGTACGAGATCGGCTTCGACGGGTTCGCGGTGCCGGCGGAGAATCTGCTCGGCGGCATCGAGGGGCAGGGCTTCAAGCAGCTGATGGCGACCTTCGAAAGCGCCCGCATCCAGACGGCATCGCGCGCCGTCGGCGTGGCGCAGAACGCGCTCGAGCTCGGCCTCAGCTACGCGCTCGAGCGGTGCCAGTTCGGCAAGCCGATCTATGCGTTCCCCCGCGTCTTCGGCAAGCTCGCCTGGATGGCGGTCGAGACCATGATCGCGCGCCAGCTCACCTACTTCGCCGCACGCGAGAAGGACGGCGAGCGGCGCTGCGACATCGAGGCGGGCATGGCGAAGCTGCTGGCGGCGCGCACCGCCTGGGCCAATGCCGACAACGCGCTGCAGATCCATGGCGGCAACGGCTATGCGCTCGAATACAAGATCAGCCGCGTGCTGTGCGATGCGCGCATCCTCAACATCTTTGAAGGCGCCGCCGAGATCCAGGCGCATGTCATCGCCCGCGGCCTCCTGGCAGGCCGCAACTGAACGAACGCAGGGCGCAAAAAACTCACACATCGGTCACAACCAGAGCGCGCGGCCCCGCCCTAGAGCTGGCAAAACAGGTTGTTGCGGTCAGGGGACGGGATGATGCCACTGGGGTACGAAGCAAATTGGCAGGAGGAGTGGCAGGTGGTGGTGCGGCGGCGCGATGCGCTGCTCGCTCATGCGCGCGAGCTCCAGGCCGAGATCAGCGCCGTGCTGCGCCGGCGGCAGCCGCTGCCCATGGACCTGCTGCGCGCCGCCGAGCGCACCGAGGACGAGCTGAGCGCGCTGAAGGTGCGGCTCCGGGACATCCTGCGCCGAGTCGGCTGACCATTTCCGCTCTTGCCCGGCGGCGGGCAAACAGGCGATTCTAGGGCCCGGCATCTGAACGACAAGCGGGCTCCCGCCCATGCCGGTACCGCCGGTGCAGAACTTTGCCCTGTTGCTGGGGCTTTCTTTCTTCTTCGGGCTCGCCTTCGAGGAGTTTTTCCGGCGTAGCGGCGAGGCGCGGCCGGGCGGCGTACGCACGTTTCCGCTGCTGGCGATGACCGGCGGCGCGCTCTATCTCCTCGACTCGACGCGGCTACTGCCGCTGGCGACCGGGCTCCTGGTGCTTGGCGCCTGGCTCTTGCTCTATTACCGCGACCGTCTGAGCAGCGTCGATGCGACCGGCGCGCCGGATGCCGGGCTCATCGTTCCCGTCGCCAATCTGCTCGCCTATCTGCTGGGCCCGATCTTCTTGGCGGAGCCGCCCTGGGTCGGCGTCGGCATCACCGTCGCCGCGGTGCTGCTGCTGACCGGGCGCGAGCGCCTCCATGACTTCGCCCGGCGGCTCGAGCTGCGCGAGATCGTCACCGCCGGCGAGTTCCTGATTCTCACCGGACTGGTGTTGCCGCTGCTGCCGGACCGGCCGGTGACGTCGCTCACCTCGATCACACCCTACAAGGCCTGGCTCGCGCTGCTCGCCGTCTGCACCATCTCCTACGCGAGCTACCTGCTGCAGCGCTACGTCGCACCCGCGGAAGGCGATGTCTGGGTGGCGGCGCTGGGCGGGCTTTATTCCTCGACCGCGACCACGGTGGTGCTGTCGCGGCGCATCGCCGCCGATCCTGCCACCGCACCGCGCGCTCAGGCCGGCATCATCCTCGCCACCGCGCTCATGTATCCGCGGATCCTGGTGGTGATCGGCGTCTTCGACCTGAACCTGGCACTGCATCTCGCGCCGCCGCTCCTCGGCCTCACCGTTCTCGGCCTCGCGCTGGCGGCCTGGCGGTATCGTCGCGCCGGCCCGCCACGGGGCGGCGCCGGGGAAGGGCTGCAGCAACGCAACCCGCTCGAGCTCAATGCCGCCGCGCTGTTTGCCGTGCTTTTCATTGTCGTCTCGATCGCCTCGAGCTGGGTCAAGACCCACTTCGGCGAAATCGGCATCGACGCATTGGCGGCGATCGTCGGCGTGACCGACATCAATCCCTTCGTGCTGAGCATCGCGCAGGGTGTCGCCGCGCCGCTCTCGCTTGCCGGCGCCGCCGCCGCGATTCTCATCGCGGTGGCGTCCAACAATCTGGTCAACGCCGGCTACGCCGTGGCCTTTGGCGGGCTGCGCCCGAGCCTGCCGGCGGTGCGCGCGCTTGTCTCCCTGGCCTTATGCGGCGCCGCTATCGTCCTGTGGCTGATCCTGCAGCGAGTCTGAGAGGAGAACGCATGGCCAAAAAATCGCGCCGCGCCGCGCGCGAGCCCGAAGGGCATGAGTACGCCAAGGCGCTCGTCAAGCTGCAGATCGAGCTGGTCAAGCTGCAGCGCGAGCTGATCGCCGGCGGCGACCGCATCCTCGTCCTGATCGAAGGCCGCGACACCGCCGGCAAGGACGGGACGATCAAGCATATCATCGAGCATCTGAGCCCGCGCGAAACCCGCGTCGTGGCGCTCGGGCCGCCGTCGGACCGCGAGCGGCATTCCTGGTATTTCCAGCGTTACGTCCACTTCCTCCCCGCCGCGGGCGAGATGGTGCTGTTCAATCGCAGCTGGTACAACCGCGCCGGCGTCGAGCCGGTGATGGGCTTCTGCACGCAGAAGGAGACGCGCGAATTCCTCGAGACCGTGCCGGATTTCGAGCACATGCTGGTGCACTCCGGCATCAAGCTCCTCAAATATTATCTCGACATCGGCAAGCATGAGCAGCGCCGGCGTCTCGCCGACCGCCGCCGCGATCCGCTGAAGCAGTGGAAGCTGAGCCCGGTCGACGCCAAGGCGCAGCGCCTCTGGCGCGAATACAGCAAGGCGCGCGACACGATGTTCCGCCGCACCCACACCGAATTCGCGCCCTGGACCGTCGTCCAGGCCGACGACAAGCATCTGGCGCGCCTCAACCTCATCCGCGACCTGCTGTCGCGCATCGACTATCCCGGCCGCGACAAGCGCCTCGTCGTGCCCGATCGCGACATCGTCTTCCGCTATGAGCCGCAGCTCGTCGAGAGCGGCAAGATAGCGCGCTGAAAGCTAGAACCACGCGATGCCGAGGAGCGCCAGGGCGCCGAAGAGGGCGAAGAGCGCCGCCGCCGCAAAGCGCGTCCAGCGCGGATCGATCCGCCCTGCCGCGTAGCCGCCGAACAGCACCGTCGGGATGTCGACCGCGAGCATCCCCAAGGTCGAGCCCGCGACCACCGGCAGCACGGTGTTGAAGCGCGC
>JASHUO010000401.1 GCA_030039975.1 Alphaproteobacteria bacterium | reverse complement strand
CCGCCGCGAGCCCGCCGCCGCAACCGCCCCCGACCCAGCCCGCTGCCAATACGAGCCCGCCGCCGCAAGTGGCGGCGCCGAGCCCGCCCCCCAAGCAAGTGGCGGCGTTGCCGCCGCCGCTCACTCCGTTGCCGCCCTATGTCGACCCCGCCGCGGAGCCGTCGGTCATGCGCACCCCCGGCGGGAAGCGAGCCGCCGTGACGCTCGAAGCTGCGGAGATCGCCTTTACCGGCGGCGGTAAGACGCTCAGCCCCACCGATAATCAGCGACTGAGCGAAACGGCGACGCTCCAGAAGCAGGGCGGCGGCTCGCTGCGCATCATCGGCTATGCCGCGCGCGGCAGCGGTCCCAAAGCGGCGGAGCAGGAGCTGCAGAGCTTCGGCGATGCGCTCGACCGCGCCAATGCGGTGGCGGCGGAACTGACCCGCTTGGGCGTGCCGACGAATCGGATCACCGTCCAGGCGGCTCCGGCCATGGTCCAGGGCGGCTTGCCGCCAGGCCAGGTGGTGGTGCTGATCGAGTATTGAGACGGCGCTTTTCACCCGTCCGACGGCGCTGTGAGGCGTACAAATCGCGCGGCGGCGCCAGCTCGCGGGTTTTCGCCTTGCTTCAGCCCCCATGAGTGGAGCTCAGGGCTCTCTGGGTCCCGCTTACGCGGGGGCGGCGGGAACTTCTCGGCAAGCCTCTGATCGGTAACACTTTCTCTTCGGTTCTGAGCGATTTCGCCGGGACTACCGGGGAGGACAAAACAGTCGCAACTTGGCGCTGCGGGCGCTACAAACGGGATCGTTTGCCGCAGCCCCGACGAGGAGCCCGAAGCGAGCCGTGAAACCACCCTTGAGGATCGCCATTGCCGGCCTCGGCACGGTCGGCCTCGGCACGGTGCAGCTGTTGCAGCGGAACGCCGAGCTGCTCGCCGCGCGCGCCGGGCGCCGGCTCGTCATCGCCGCGGCGGCGGCGCGCGAAGAGCGGCGGCAGCGCGGCGTCGATCTCTCCGGCATCCGCTGGTTCGCCGACGCCGCCGCGATGGCGCGCGATCCCGAGATCGATGCCGTGGTAGAAGTGATCGGCGGTAGCGAGGGCATCGCGCATGACGTCGTTGCCGGCGCGATCGCCGCCGGCAAGCATGTCGTCTCCGCCAACAAGGCGTTGCTCGCCCATCACGGCGCGGCGCTGTCCCGCGCCGCGGAGGCGGCGGGCGTGGCCCTCCATTTCGAAGCGGCGGTGGCGGGCGGCATTCCCATCCTCAAAGCGCTGCGCGAGGGCCTTGCCGCCAACAACGTGACGCGCATCTACGGCATCCTCAACGGCACCTGCAATTACATCCTGACGGAGATGCGCGAGAGCGGCCGCGACTTTGCCGCCGTGCTGAGCGATGCGCAGCGCCTCGGCTATGCCGAGGCCGATCCGAGCTTCGACATCGACGGCGTCGATGCTGCGCATAAGCTGGCGCTGCTCGCGGCGGTGGCCTTCGGCAACGCCGTCGA
Organism: Alphaproteobacteria bacterium; assembly: GCA_030039975.1. GTDB lineage: Bacteria > Pseudomonadota > Alphaproteobacteria > ATCC43930 > CGMCC-115725 > DAHUYF01. Next base: position 4,466 of record JASHUO010000401.1, on the reverse strand, counting down.
TTTCGCCGGCGTCCATGTCGAAGGGATACGCCACGTCTCGGCGCTCGATATCGAGTTCGCCGCCGAGCTCGGCTACCGCATCAAGCTCCTCGGTCTGGCGCGGCTCACGCCGCATGGCCTCGAGCAGCGCGTTCACGCCTGCATGGTGCCGCGCTCGACGCCGATCGCCCACGTCGACGGCGTCTTCAACGCTGTCGTCGTCGAAGGCGATTTCGTCGGCCGCGTCATGCTGGAAGGCCGCGGCGCCGGCGCGCAGCCGACCGCATCGGCCGTCGTCGCCGATCTCATCGACATTGCGCGGGGCCGCTGGTCGCAGGGCTTCACCGTGCCGGCAGCGGCGCTGGAGGCGCGGCCGGCAGCGCCGATGGCGCGTCATATCGGCGCCTATTATGTGCGCCTTATGGTGGTCGACCGGCCGGGCGTCATTGCCGACGTCGCCGCCGCGTTGCGCGACGAGCAGGTATCGATGGAGCAGATGATCCAGCGCGGCCGCGCTCCCGGCGAGGCGGTGCCGGTCGTGTTGACGACGCATGAGACCGAGGAAGCCGCAATGCGGCGTGCCATCGAGCGCATCGACCGGCTCGACAGCGTGCTCGAGCCGGTGCGCGTGATCCGCGTCGAGGCGCTATGACGATAGAGTCTTGAAGGGAGGAAGCATGGCCGAAGGCGGAGCAATGGATCGCAATCTGGCGCTCGAAGCGGTCCGCGTCACCGAAGCGGCGGCGCTGTCGGCGTCGCGCCTGATGGGGCGGGGCGACGAGAAGGCGGCCGACCAGGCGGCGGTCGACGCCATGCGCCAGGCGCTCAACGGCCTTGCCATCGACGGCACGGTGGTGATCGGCGAGGGCGAGCGCGACGAGGCGCCGATGCTCTACATCGGCGAGAAGGTCGGCAATGGCAACGGGCCGAAGATCGACATCGCGCTCGATCCGCTGGAAGGCACCACGATCACCGCCAAGGGCGGCGCCAATGCGCTTGCCGTGATCGCCATGGCGGAGGCCGGCGGCTTCCTCAACGCGCCCGATGTCTATATGGACAAGATCGGCATCGGCGGCGGCTTCGGCGACATCGTCGATCTCGACGAGACGCCGGCGAACAACCTCAAGCATCTGGCCAAGGCCAAAGGCGCGGAGGTCGCCGATCTCGTCGTCTGCATCCTCGACCGGCCGCGCCATGCCGAGCTCATCGCCAAAGTGCGTGAGGCGGGGGCGCGCATCATGCTGATCTCCGACGGCGATGTCAGCGGCGTCATCGCCACGGCGCGGCCGGAAAGCGGCGTCGATATCTATATGGGCTCGGGCGGCGCGCCCGAAGGCGTGCTCGCCGCCGCGGCGCTGCGCTGCATCGGCGGCTTCTTGCAAGGCCGGCTCATCTTCCGCAACGACGACGAACGCGGCCGGGCCCAGCGCTGCGGCATCAAGGACCTCAATCGAAAGTACAATCTCCTCGAACTGGCCAAAGGCGATGTCATGTTCGCCGCCACCGGCGTCACCAGCGGCACCATGCTGCAAGGCGTGCGCCGCTTTGCCGGCGGCGCGGTGACGCACTCCATGGTGATGCGCTCCAAGACCGGCACGGTGCGCATCATCGAGGCGCAGCACAATCTCGAGCGCAAGGGCCTGCTTGACGTGCCGCGCTGAAAGCGGCGGGTGAACGGTTGCGGCTTGGCGTCAACACTCGGCGGCGGTCAAGCGCTCGAGAGCTTCCGAGATCTGTGCGTGGCGAACCGGCTTGAACAGGAGATAGCCGAGTTCGGTGGCTTCCGCGGCGCGCGAGTAATAAGCGGTCATGAACATGATCTTTACATCGGGCTGCAGGCGCTTCGCCTGTTTGGCCAAAGCGATGCCGTCGAGGTCGGGCATCACGATGTCGGTGAACAGCACGTCGACATGGTTCGCCGCCAGGAGCCGCATCGCCTCCTTGCCATCGCTGGCGACGAGCAAGCGAAAACCCTTGGCCGCCAGCAATTGCTCAGTGCTGGCGCGAACACCGGTGTCGTCTTCGACGAAGAGGACCGTGAATTGCTCTGACATTGCGTCCTTTGGCTAGTGACCCGGCTGCCAAACACACCCCTTTGAGCGCAAGTTCCACGGAAGCTATGCGGCGTTTGGTCCCCCGGCCATAGCTCTTATCCGGTGATAACATACCCAAGTTGCCGTTGCGGCGCGCATTGGTTGCGACCCTATGCCGCGAAAGCGCCATTGACGCGACTCGGGTGGGTCGCGGATGCTGCTGCGATGCCGGATGGCATCCCTACCGCTTTCCTCGGCGTGGAGCGCTCGCTGCAAGGCAAGCGCTGGCGCCAGCGCGCCGGCGACGACCGTGCCGGCCTGGCGCTGGCGCAGCGCCTCGGCCAGCCCGAGATCATCGGCCGGCTGCTGGCGGCGCGCGGCGTCGGTGTCGACGAGGCCGAGCGCTTCCTGGCGCCGACCCTGCGCGATTTCCTGCCCGACCCCGCCCATCTCCGCGACATGGAGAAGGCGGTAGCGCGCATTCTCCGCGCCGTGACGGACGGAGAACTGATCGCGGTGTTCGGCGATTACGATGTCGACGGCGCGACCTCGGCGGCGCTCATCCAGCGCTTTCTGGCCGCGGTCGGCTGCCGGGTGAGGCTCTATATCCCGGATCGCCAGCGCGAGGGTTATGGCCCGAACGCGGCAGCGCTGTTGCGGCTGAAGGCGGAGGGCGCCGCGGTGGTGATCACCGTCGATTGCGGCACCAGCGCGCATGCGCCACTCGCCGCTGCGGCCGAGGCCGGGCTCGACGTCATCGTCCTCGATCATCATGTCGCCGAGCCGACGTTGCCGCCGGCCTTTGCCATCGTCAATCCCAACCGCCTCGACGAGAGCAGCCCGCACGGCGTGCTCGCCGCGGTAGGCGTCGCGTTCCTACTCGTGGTCGGTGTCAACCGCGCCTTGCGGCTCGCCGGCTGGTACGCCGAGCGTGCGGCGCCCGATCTCCTGCAATGGCTCGATTTGGTGGCGCTCGGCACGATCTGCGATGTGGTGCCGCTGACAGGCGTCAACCGCGCCTTGGTGGCGCAGGGCCTGAAGCTGCTGCAACGGCGCGGCAATCCCGGGCTCGCGGCACTCGCCGATGCGGCGGGGCTGGGTGAGCGGCTCGACTGCTACCATGCCGGCTTCGTCCTCGGGCCGCGGGTCAATGCCGGCGGCAGGGTGGGCGAAGCCGATCTCGGCGCGCGGCTGCTGGCGAGCGACGATGCGGTCGAGACGCGCGCCATCGCCCGTCAGCTCGATGCGCTCAATGCCGAGCGGCGCGAGATCGAAGCGCGCGTGCTGGCGCAGGCGATCGACCAGGTCGAGAGCGGCGATCCCGCCGCGCCGCTGATTTTCGTCGCCGGCGAAGGCTGGCATCCCGGCGTCATCGGCATCGTCGCCAGTCGGTTGAAGGAGCGCTACAACCGCCCGGCTTGCGTGGCCGCGGTCGCTGCGGGCACCGGCAAGGGTTCGGGACGCTCGGTCGCGGGCTTTCCGCTCGGCCCGGCGATGATCGCGGCGCGCCAGGCCGGGCTGCTGTTGAATGGCGGCGGCCATGCCATGGCCGCGGGCTTCACCGTCGAAGCGCCGCGGCTGATGGAGCTGCGCGATTTCCTTACCGAGCGCGCGGCCGCGACCTTGGGCGTGGGCGGGATCGCACCCGAGCTCGGCGTCGACGGGCTTCTCGCCTCGGCGGCGGCGACCCCCGAGCTCGTCGATCTCGTCGCGCGGCTCGGTCCTTTCGGCACCGGCAATGTCGAGCCGCGCTTTGCGCTCGCCCATCAGCGCATCGTGCGCGCCGAGGTGGTCGGCGGCCAGCATGTCCGCTGCATCCTCGCCGATGGCGGTGGTCCAGCGCGGCTCAAAGCCATCGCCTTCCGCGCGATCGAAGGCGAGCTCGGCCCGTCGCTGTTGCAAGGGCAGGGGCGCGGCTTCCATCTCGCCGGGCATCTCCGCGCCGATCGCTGGCAAGGGCGGGAGGAGGTGCAGCTGATCATCGACGACGCCGCTCCCGCCTCCGGGTGAGGGTGGAGTGGTCGGAAAGATTTCCACCACAGAGGCAGTGAGGCAGTGAGAAAGATTCATGGCGCGCGAAGCGCGCCGATCCTTCTCCTCACTGCCTCATTGCCTCTGTGGTGAATCCAGAATCGAAACTCGGCCTCGAAGTTGCTTCTCAATATCCCCTGAGCCTCGCGTAGCGGTCGCGGTGGAAGGCGCTGTCGCCGAAGCTGGCTTGCGCAACGCGCGCGCGCTTCAGAAAGAAGCCGATATCGTGCTCGTCGGTCATGCCGATACCGCCATGCAGCTGAATGGCTTCGTTGCTGACGAGAAACAGCGCGTCGCCGGCTTTCGCCTTGGCGAGGCTGGCGAGTTCGGCGCCATCGGCGGCACGGGCATCGAGTGCGGCGAGAGCCGCGAGCACCGCCGAGCGCGCCAGCTCGATCTCCGCGAACATCACCGCGGCGCGAT
>JASHUO010000400.1 GCA_030039975.1 Alphaproteobacteria bacterium | reverse complement strand
CTTCGCGCTGCCGATGCTGCTCCCGGGCATCACCGTCAATACCAGCCCGACCGACTGGTATCCGATCAAACAGGAACAGCTCGCCAAGTTCAGCGGCAAGACTTGGGAGCTCTTCGGGACGATCGTCGCGAGCAAATAGCGCCACGGCGAAGCGAGGCAGGGACGGCCCGGTCACCAGCCGGGCCGTTCCTTATTGGCTCTTCGGTGGGATGACCACCACCGGGAGGCCGTTGCGCTCCTTTCCCGCGCGATCGACCGAAGACCAATCGATGCGACCTTCCGCGTCGCCCGCGGCGTCAGCGATGCGGGCAACGAGGTCCGTCGGCGGGCGCACCGGGATCTCCTTGCCGTCGTCGAGCGCGTCGACCTGGTCCTTGTCGGGATAGGCCTGGAGGTAGAGCGCGCCTCCCGACCACGCAGCCAGCACCGGCTCGTTGATCACCTGGACCGGCGTGCCAATGGGCACCTCGCGGTAAAGCCGGGCGATGTCCTCGGGATAGAGATGCAGGCAGCCATGGCTGACATTGCGGCCGACGCCATCCGGCTTGTCGGTGCCGTGGATGAGGTAATTGGGCCAGCCGAGCCGCAGCGCATATTGGCCGAGCGGGTTCGACGGGCCGGCCGGGACGGCGCGCGGCAGCTCCGGCTCCTCGGCGCGGATCGAGGGCGGCGGATACCAGACGGGATCCGTCTCTTTCGCGGTGACGCGACTCACGCCTTTTGGCGTATCGCGGCCGACCACGCCGACGCCGATCGGGTAGGTTTCGACTGCGCCACCTTGCGGCGGAAAGTAGAAGAGCCGCCGCTCGGCAAGATTGACGACGATGCCGCGCCGCGGCGCGTCGGGCAGCAGGAAGCGTAACGGCAGGACCACGGGGCTGCCAATGGGCGGAATCCAGGGATCGACTCCCGGATTGGCGGTGACGATCTCGGCATAGCCGACATCATGCTGGCGCGCGATGTCGAGCAACGTCTCACCCTGGCGCACCGTGGTCGTCTCGACCGCACCGACGGCGGTCTCGTCCGGAAGCAGGACGAACTCCATCGCTTGCGCCTGCGGCGCAAGAGCCAGAGCGACCACCGCCGGCGCGAGCCAGCCGCCTCGCACAAACCGCCGGCGCGCACCGCACTTCGTCCGCACGGACGCGCCTTCGCCGCTCACTTCCTCAGGGAGCGATTATACATCGTGCTGGCGCGCTGATCGGCCGATTGCGCCTGTTGCTGCGCCGACTGGGCGGCAGTAAGCGCCTGCTGCGCCGTCTGCATCGCCCGGTCGGCCTCCGCCTTGGCTTCGTTGGCAGTGTTTTGTGCCTGCTCGACCTGAGACGTGCTCGCGCATGCGGCGAGCAGCAGCGGCGCGGTAAGCAGCAAGAACGAAGCATTACGCAGGCTTCTGACGCGCATCTCGAGCCTCCTTTTGGCCGGACCGCCCGGCGCTGCGCCCGGCGGTCTCTTGTGGAACCTAGACGCGCTTGGCTAACGCACAGATGGTCAGGACGTTAAAATCCTTCCCGAACTTTTTTCGTGGCGTGACAATTTCGCGTCGCTTACGGTGCCTCAGCCTCTACCACCGGTGCTGCCAAGCGCTCGCTGCGACGCTTCCGGACGCTGTCGGATTTAAGTTGGCCGCAGGCAGCCATGATATCCTCGCCACGCGGCGTGCGCACAGGCGAAGAATAGCCGGCGGCATTGACGATATCGGCGAATTCCCGGATTGCCGCGTCGCGCGAGCGCTCGTAAGGCGCGCCCGGCCACGGATTGAAAGGGATGAGGTTGACCTTGGCGGGAATGCCGGCGAGGAGTCGCACCAGCTGCCGCGCCTCGGCGGGGCTGTCGTTGATGCCGTTCAGCATCACATACTCGAAGGTGATGCGCCGCGCATTGCTGGCGCCGGGATAGGAGCGGCAGGCGTCCAGCAGCTCAGCAAGCGGATATTTGCGGTTGATTGGCACCAGCACGTCACGCAGCTCGTCGGTGACCGCATGCAGCGAGATCGCGAGGTTGACCGCGAGCTCCTCGCCGCAGCGCCGGATCATCGGCACGACGCCCGAGGTCGACAGTGTGATCTTGCGCCGCGACAGCGACAGCCCCTCATGGTCCATGACGATTTTCAGCGCCGCGGCGACGTTCTCGTAGTTGAACAGCGGCTCGCCCATCCCCATCAGAACGATATTGGTGAGCTGCCGGTCATCCTGCGGCGAAGGCCATTCTCCGAGCGCATCGCGCGCCAGCATCACTTGGCCGACGATCTCCGCGGCCGCGAGGTTGCGCACCAGGCGCTGCGTGCCCGTATGGCAAAAGCTGCAAGTCAGCGTGCAACCGACCTGGGAGGAGACGCAGAGCGTGCCGCGATCCTCCTCGGGAATGTGGACGCATTCCGCTTCCTGGCCGTCGACGAAGCGCAACAGCCATTTTCGCGTCCCGTCCACCGAGACGAGCGCGCGCGCGACAGCGGGGCGCCCGACGACATAGCGCTCGGCGAGCCCGGCGCGAAACGCCTTCGACAGCGTGGTCATCGTCGCGAAATCGGTGGCGCCACGGTTGTAGATCCAGTGCCAGAGCTGGCGCGCGCGGAAGGGCTCGGCGCCCATCGCCGCCATCTCGGCCTGAAGCGCCGCGCGGGAAAGGCCGACCAGGTCCTTACGGCCCGCGGACGCGGGGGATCTGCCGTCCATGATGGCGCAAGATATAGGAGCGGGTCGGGATGGGCGCAAAGGAAAACGATGGCGACGCTTTAGGGTTGCGCCGGACGGTCAGGCCGAGCAAGCTCAGCGGGTCCTTCCACGATCGGTATGGCAGGCCATGGCTCTCGATCCCGCTACCGTCGCGCTCGACCCGCAGGCCAAAGCGCTGCTCGAGATGATCGCGCTGGCCGGACGAATTCCCTATAGCGAGATCACCCCGTCCCAGGCGCGGGCGCAATTCGTCGAGCTGTGCCGGCGCACGCGGAAGGCCGGCGAGTGGCCGGTCAGCACCCGCGACCTCGATCTGCCCGGCCCCGCCGGCGCGATTCGCGCTCGGCTGTTCCTGCCGCGCGAGGCCGGCCCCGCGCCGGTGCCGGTGCTGGCGTTTTTTCACGGCGGCGGCTGGTGCATCGGCGATCTCGACACGCACGATCCTGCCTGCCGTCAGCTCGCCAGCACCGCGCACTGCGCTGTTCTCGCCGTCGATTATCGGTTGGCGCCCGAGAACCGCTTTCCTGCTGCGGTCGATGATTGCGTTGCCGCGCTGCGCTTCCTCGCTGCCGAAGGCGCCGCGCTCGGCATCGATAGCAGCCGCATTGCGGTCGGCGGCGACAGCGCCGGCGGCAATCTCGCGGCGGTCGCGGCGCTTGTGGCGCGCGATGCCGGCCTCCCGCTCAAGGCACAGATCCTCATCTATCCCGCGACGGATTTCAGCCGGGAGCGGCCGTCGCACGAGGACTATGCCGAAGGCTTCCTGCTCACCCGGGAATCGATCGCCTGGTTCGGCGGCAATTATGTCCCGCCGAGCGCCCATCGCGACTGGCGGGCCTCACCCATTCTGGCGCCCGATCATCGCGGCTTGCCGCCCGCCATCGTCATCGTCGGCGAATGCGATCCGCTGCGCGATGAGAGCCGCGACTACGCCGAAACGCTCGTCGCCGCCGGCAACGAGGCGAGCTTTCATCTCTATCCCGGCATGATCCACGGCTTCTTCACCATGGGCGGTGCGATCTCTGCGGCCGACCGCGCCATCGCGCAATCGGCGGCGCTGCTGCGCCGGGTCTTCGGGTAGCCGACGCGGGTTAGTGCTTCACCCCGCAGGCCTTGTCGATGGCGTCGAGCGCTTGGGTGAAGCCGGCAAGCGAGTAGGTATCGGTGGTCGCCGTGCCGCGCGCCGAGGTGCCTTTGATGATCGCCTGCTTGCCCTTGGCGAGCGCTTCCACCACGGCCTTGTCGGTCGCCGCATCGCGCGTCCAGGCGCCGTCCTTGTTGGTGAAGAGCGAGAATTTCTTGCCGTCGATCGAGAGTTCGGCGTCCGAGCCCTCCTTGAACAGATAGCCCGAGGTGAAGCTCACCTCGTTGAAGCGTTTTTCGCTCGGCCGATGGGTGACGCTGGCAAAGATGGGGCCGCGCTTGGCCGTGGCAGGCTCGCTCTTCTCCGGCTTGCCGATGAGATAGCAGATCTTGGCGCTCCTCGCCGTGTCGCTATAGGACACCCAGCCCTGCGAATCGCCGAGCTTGTTGATGTTCTGCCCCGGTGCTTGCACCTTGTGCTGCGCCGGGTTCTGCTGCTTTGGTGGCGCGTTTGTCGCAGCCGATGCCGGCCCGATCGCGAGGCCCAAGACGAGGAGTGAAAGCGCGAAACGTTGCATGCGGCAACCATAACGATGCAGCGCGCCAATGCCAAGGGAGTCTTCAGTCTTCAGTCGTCAGTTGTCAGTTTTCAGTTGCGAGACGCCGAGGCCGATAACTGACGACTGACAACTGACGACTCCCAAGTGACCGGCCGCGCAAAACTCGCTAGAGCTACGTGCGTTCACCAGGGAGGCGAACATGCGAGCGGTGCTGTGCAAGGAGTTGGGGGGACCGGAGAAGCTCGTGGTGGAGGAGGTGCCGTCGCCGCCGCTCGGTGAGGGCGGCGTGCGCATCGAGAGCCATGCGGCGGGTGTCAACTTTGCCGATATCCTGCTGATCGCCGGGCAATATCAAGATCGGGCGCCGCTTCCCTTCATCCCTGGCATGGAAGTGGGCGGCGTGGTGCGCGAGGTCGGACGCGGCGTCACCCATCTGAAGCCCGGCGACCGCGTGCTCGCCTCGGTCGGGCGCGGCGGCTTTGCCGAGGAGGTCGTGACCGAGGCTGAGATCGTTCAACGTATTCCCGACAGCATGGATTTCGTCACCGCCGCCGGGTTTCCCGTGGCCTACAGCACGTCGCACGGCGCCTTCCTGTGGCGCGCCCGCCTGCAGCCCGGCGAAACGGTTCTGGTGCTGGGCGCGTCGGGCGGCGTCGGGCTCACCGCCGTCGAGATCGCCAAAGCCATGGGCGCCCAAATCATCGCCGCGGCTGGCGGCGCCGAGAAGCTCGCCATCGCCGAGCGCGCCGGCGCCGATCACCTCATCGACTACACGCGCGAGGATCTGCGCGAGCGCATCAAGGCGATCACCGGCGGCCGCGGTGTCGACGTGGTCTACGATCCCGTCGGCGGCGATGCTTTCGACCAGAGCCTGCGCTCGATCGCCTGGGAAGGTCGCATCATCGTCATCGGTTTCGCTGCCGGGCGCATTCCGCAAATCCCGGCGAATCTGGTGCTGGTCAAGAACATCGACGTGATCGGCTTCTTCTGGGGCTCTTATCGCCGCCACAAGCCGCACCTTCTCGGCGAGTCCTTTCGGCAGCTCTTCCGCTGGTTCGAAGAGGGCAAGCTGAAGCCGCACATCTCGCACCGAGTGCCGCTCGAGCGCGTTGCTGACGCGCTGGGTCTGCTCAAATCGCGCAAATCGACCGGCAAGGTGGTGATCACGATCCGCTGAGCCGGCGCGCGCCACTCGCCGCGCCCTTCCGTTTCTAAAATTCCCCGACCGCTGGTCCACGGCTCAACTATCGCCTTGCCCGCGAAAGCGGGCATCCAGTGCCTCAGCTTCGACGAGCGCAGCACATGGCTCTGGCTTCCCGCTTTCGCGGGAAAGTCGGGAGAAGAGGTTGGGACTGCAGTGTTTTTGAGATGTGTACGTACCGGCCTGGGGGCCGGATTACAGATCGTTCATCTCCGGGGATGAGCGGCGGGCTCCAGCCTTATTACAAGAGTGACCATTCTCAAACCGCTGGAGGTCAGGGATGGGCAAGCTTGTTCGTTGGGGTGCTATCGCCGCTGTACTCGCCGTGCTCGGGGGATGCGTTTATGCCCCGCCGCCGCCGGCCTATGGCTATGCGCCTGCGCCTGGCTATGGCTACGCGCCAGGCTACGCCTATGCGCCGGGCCCCTATTATTACGGGCCCCCGGTTGCCGTCGGTGTCGGCGTCGGCTGCTGCGGCTGGCATCACTGGAGGTAACCATGGCACGGCGCAGATTGGGTCTTCTCGCCGCTGCAGTGCTGATGCTCGGCAGCGCAAGCGCGCTGCTCGCGGCCGCGCCGCCAGCGCTGGCGCAGTATCGCGGCGATTGGCATGGCGGCGGCGGTTGGCATGACCATGACATCAACCATTTCAACGATCACGATTTCGGTCGCTGGCGTGGCGGTCACTGGTATCACGGCGTCCATGGCGGGCGCCTTGGTTGGTGGTGGCTCGTCGGCGCGGATTGGTACTTCTATCCGAGCCCCGTATATCCTTATCCCAATCCCTATGTGCCGGCTTATGCGGCGCCGGGCGCGCCCGCTTGGTACTATTGCCCGCCGGCACAGGCCTACTATCCCTATGTCGCCTCTTGTCCGGTGCCGTGGCAGGTCGTACCGGCGCGCTGACCTTGCGCGCGGCCGCGGCCGATTCGGGCCTCAGCCCGGCTCTTGCCGCACGAAAAAGATGAGGTCGAGCTCGGGCGGCGGGACCGCAGTCTGGCTCAGCATATCGTGGACCTGGCCGCGATGATGCGTCTGGTGATTGAAGAGATGGCCTAGCACCAGGCGATAAGGCGTGGCGAAGCCCTCGCCCTTGGTGTTCTGGTAGCGCAGTTGCTCGTCGAGCCGAGTCGCGGCGATGCCGCCGACAAGCTCGATCAGGAGCTTGTCCTGCTGGCGTCGTGCCGCGCGCAACGGCGCGAGCTCGCCGTGCAGGATCTTGTTGAGCGGCAGCACCAGCGTGCCGCCGGCCAGCCGGCTCATCCAGATGCGGTCGCCGACCAGGATATGGTTGAGCGTTGCCAGAATCGAGCCAAAGAAGGCGCGCCGGGGCGCTTTGAGCTCGGCCTCAGCGAGCTGGCCGCAAGCGTCGTAAAGCCGCTCATTGGCCCAGGCATTGTAGCGGCTGAGCCGCTCGAAATAAGGATCGCCCATGGCAAAAAAGTGTAACCGCTCGCGCCCGGTCCCACCAGACCTGCGGCACCGACACGGTCGCAACTTGGCCGCCGCCATATTATGATGGCGCCCGTGGCAGAAGACGGCAGCACCACCATCCGTCAGGCCCGGCTCGCCGATGCGCGCGCCATCGGCCGCATCGAGGTCGAGACTTGGCGCTCGACCTATGCCGGGATGCTGCCCGACCGCGTGCTGCTCAATATGTCCGAACAGCGCCAGACCGCCTCTTGGGCGGGGTTCCTGCGCCACCGCCCGGGCGATGTCTATGTCGCCGAGCGCGGCGCCGCGGCGCCGCGAATCCGCGGCTTCGGCAATTGCGGGCCGCAGCGCGATCCCGGCTTCGGCTTCGCCGGCGAGGTCTATACGCTCTATGTCGCGCCCGACGCGCAAGGCGCGGGACTCGGGCGGCAATTGCTGCTGGCGCTGTTCACGCGGCTCCTGCATTGCGGCCACCGCTCGGCGCTGATCTGGGTGGTGCGCGCCAACCCGGCGCGCTTCTTCTACGAGCGGCTCGGCGGCAAGCTGGTGCTGCACCGCTCCATCCCACTCGGCGGCGAGCCGGTCGAAGCGGTGGGCTATGGCTGGCGCGATCTTGCCGCGTTGCTCGACCGCGAGGCGCAAAGCCGTGCCGGAGGCTCTTCGCCGGGCTGAGGGGCTCTCGGCCCAGGTTACCGGCGCTCCCTCATTCCCTTTCCCATGGCATGGAGTCATGATCCTGCCCAGAGAGGCGGGAGGAGGGCACAATGACGACCAAACGGGCGGCACCGACGCGGCGCGCCGTGATGGCAGCGGGCGGCGTCATCGGCGCGGCACTCGCCAGCGGCACGAGCCTCGCCGCCGACGCGGCGCCGGCGGGCGCGGAGGCCGACGCGTTCTGGAGCGCCGAATACTGGGCCAGGAAGGGCCCCGTCAGGCTCTGGCTCTACCGCAAGAGGCTGCATGCGCCGCAATCCGGCGAGAAGCCTGCACCGGTGCTTTTCCTGGTGCATGGCTCTTCGATCTCGGCGCGGTCGAGTTTCGATCTCACCGTCCCCGGCGCCGGCGAATATTCGGTGATGAATGTCTTCGCCGGGTTCGGCTACGACGTCTGGACCATGGATTTCGAGGGCTATGGCCATTCGACCGTGACCTCGGGAAATTCCGACATCAAAAGCGGCGTCGAGGATCTGAAGGCCGGCACCGAAGTGGTAGCGCGCGCCACCGGTCAGGAGAAATTCCACTTCCTCGGTGAATCCTCCGGCGCGCTGCGCGCCGGCGCCTTTGCCATGGCGGAGCCCGGCCGCGTCGACCGCCTGGTGCTGGAATCCTTCGTCTGGACGGGGAAGGGCTCGCCGACGCTGAAGAAGCGCGCAGAGGACGTCGAATATTTCCGCACGCATAATCGGCG